>JAKORR010000824.1 GCA_029777735.1 Armatimonadota bacterium
AACAGGTGTGGTTCACCGACAAGTCCTACGAGGGTGTGACCGAGTTGACCTGCCTCGCCGACTTCCCGAAGCATCCCGACGCCAACATTGCCCGTCGCTATCTGACGGGGCGCTATGGAGGAACCCCCCGCCTCTCCCCTAGCCTGCTTGCCGCGCTAGTCACGTCGAAGACGAGTTGATCGTGGCGAGGCAACGCGGGCAGGGTCGCAAGGGTCGCCCGAGGCGAAACGAAGCACAGCGCATACTCGTGGTCACTGAGGGCACCAAGACTGAGCCCCAATACATCGAGCGGCTCAACAGTCACATGCGGAGCAAGGCCTCAACGGCCATTGTGAAGTCGGTCGGCGTGGGGAAGGACCCACTCCACGTGGTGCAGAAGTGCGTCAGCTTGCGCGACGCCGCAGTGAAACGCAAGAAGCCCTACGACGTCTGCGTATGTTTGGTTGATGTCGATCAGCACGAAACGTTGCAGGAGGCCGCTCAACTCGCTGACACGGAGGCCGTGTCGCTGCTTATCACCAACCTGAAGTTTGAAACTTGGCTGTGCTGGCACGCCGAAGACAAACGCTCTGCCCTCACATCGTCAGAACTGGACCATCGGGCGGAGAAACTGGAACTCGTCCTGGACAAGTCCATATCCCCCCCCTTTTCCCATTAGCGAAGTTGGTACTGCATGCGAGATCGCCAGACAAGCGGACCCCGACCTTATGGCTGGCCGCCAAGGACCAAACCCCTCATCTGCAATGCCTCTCCTCATCGAGTTGATGCAAGGACCTCTCGACCCTGGCGCCTAACAGTCTTGCCCTTCTTCCACTCGCCTGTACATTGGGATAGGGCTGCGTCCCTCTGTACGGGACCAGATAAGACCTCTCCATACAACTGCAGCGCCCACCTCTCAGGGTGCGGGCGGCATTCTGCCTGCTCAGCCAGAGCCGCGACGTGCAAGCGCCAGGACAGCTCCGACACTGCACTTGATGTGGCTGACTTGAGGCAATCACGCTCGACGCGCATTGGCGAGAAGGCAGCCACGACAAGCCGGAAGATTGCCCGTAGCATGGGCCGGAACGGTCGCTGACGAGCTGCTGCCCAACGGTGGGCGCGCCGGGGCGGCACAGGGGGCGGCATGGGCGCAGGGCAGCGCGAGCAGACAACCACGATGACCGACGTCGTCGCACGGCTCGGCGAGTCGCTGGCCGACCTCACCGGGCCCACCTGTGACCGGATCTACGCC
>JAKORR010000825.1 GCA_029777735.1 Armatimonadota bacterium
ATACTTCGCGACCCGACCCCTGCAAGGCTTCCACGCTTCCCACTACATCGCCTTTCCCCTATTGCCCAAGCACCCACAGCATTATCAGCCCCGTCAACCCCATCGAGACCGCACCGGCCTCTGGCGCTGTGCTCCCTGACTCCCTGCTCTCCTGCGGCCTGAGCGAGCCCGCCAGGAATACCGACCCCACATTATCGACGTTCCCCTCCTACGTAGTCCACTCGCCGTTATCCGGAATGGCCACATACTTATGCCCGTACTCGCGTTCTGTGTCCTGGTATGCCGCTCAGCGCTATCTTCACTCCTCCGGTAGGTTCCCAAACCGCGGGGAACGCAGCACTTTCTGTCGCTCTTCGGGGCAGTTGGAGATCCCGCCCGCGCTGCGATGGTAACTGGGCTTCTAGGTAGCCACCAGGTTGTTGACCCGCGGCGGTGGGCCGGGTAGAATAAGTTCTGAAGTCAGCGCTTAGTGTCGGCCGCTCGGCCTGTGTACGAGCGGCCTTGTGTCCTTAGGCAAGGGGGAACACAACCCATGGCTCAAGCACCACGACGCAAGAAGCGCCGGAAGCATTGCGCTTTCTGCGTGGACCTTTCGCGAGTCATCGACTACAAGAACGTGGACATGTTGGCGGATTATCTCGACGATCGAGGTCGCATCCGCAAAGCCCGACAGACAGGGACTTGCCGCAAGCATCAGAACCGTCTATCGCACAGTATTAAGCGGGCCCGCGAGATGGCGCTGCTGCCGTACGAGGTGTGATTCGGGCGAGGGAGCGGCGTCGCGTGTAACGTTGGTGCCACGTGCAGGGACTGCATGGGCACCACGGGTCGGGTCCGGGGATGGCTGGCGTCGGGGTGACAGGTAAGGTCGGTTCCTCTCCGATGGCAGGAGTAGTTCTTCGCCAGCAGCCGACCTTAACATAGTGCCTCTCGCCGTTAATGAATGTAGATTCTGCGCCTCTCCTATCGCAAATCTGCCCGCAGCGGCCTTAGCCTGCCGGGTTTGAAGGAGGTTGTCGAGCGTGCGCCTATACAATACTCGTACGCGCCAAGTGGAGGAGTTCGCACCGGCGGACGGTCAGACCGTGCGCATGTATACGTGTGGGCCTACGGTCTACGATGTGGCGCACATCGGCAACATGCGCTCCTTCCTGGTTAGTGATCTGCTAGTCCGCACGCTCAAGTACCTGGGGTGGCAGGTCCTCAATGTGATGAACATCACGGACGTAGACGACAAAACTATCGCCCGCTCACGGGAGTCCGGCGAGACGTTGCGAGCCTACACCGACCGCTACCTCGATCTGTTCCTAGAAGACCTGGCGACCCTCCGCATCGAGCCGGCCTGGCGGTATCCCAGGGCGACAGAGCACATCCCCAGCATGATCCAGCTCATCCAAAAACTGTTAGACCGAGGTCACGCTTACGTCAGCGAGGGAAGCGTGTACTTCGATATCTCCAGCTTCCCACGATACGGGTTGTTGTCGGGCTGCCTGCCGTCCAGTGCGGAGGCTGCAGCGGCCTACAGCCGTCTGGACTCTGACGAGTACGCTCGCGACGACATCCGCGACTTCGCCCTATGGAAGGCCGCCAAGCCTGATGAGCCCTCGTGGGACAGCCCCTGGGGACCAGGCCGACCCGGTTGGAGTATCGAGTGCTCCGCGATGTCTATGGAGTACCTCGGGCCCACCTTGGATTTGCACGTAGGCGGCGTGGACCTCATCTTTCCACACCACGAGAACGAGATTGCGCAGAGCGAGGGCGCGACGGGCCAGGAGTTCGTGCGCTTCTGGGTTCACGTCGAGCACCTGATCGTGGACGGGCAGAAGATGTCGAAGTCGCTGGGCAACTTTCTCACGCTGCGCGACCTCGTCGAGCGGGGCTATGAGCCGATGGCTATTCGCCACCAGTTGATGACTGCGGCCTACCGCAAGCAGCTCAACTTCACGCTGGAGGGCCTGCGTCAAAGCACGCTCGCTCTCTTTCGCCTATGGGACTTTGCAGACCGCTTACAGGAGATCTCACGGCCGGGAGACGCCTCGGCAATACTTGCCGACGACCTGGAGAGCGCCGACAGCCGCTTCGAGATGGCCCTGCGCGACGACCTGAACATCCCCGAGGCCATGGCGGTGGTTTTTGACTTGGTGAACCAAGTCAACCCGGCTCTCAGCCGCAACCAGCTGAGCAGGACGGACGCCAACGCCCTTCTGGAGTTCCTAAACCGTGCAGACCGGGTGCTGGGCTTCATCGCCCACGATAAGGGCAGCCTCGACAGTGAGGTGGAGAAGCTGATCGCGGAGCGGGAGGAGGCCCGCCGGTCCAGGAATTACGCCCGTGCTGACGAGATTCGTGATGAGCTGCTGCGCCGCGGCATTGTCCTCGAGGATACAGTCCAAGGCACGCGCTGGCGGCGAAGCTTCGAGTAGCGCGGTACGGCCCGGCTTCATGTTAGCTCCTGAAAGGTGGACGGCCGCTCCCTGTGCCGGAGGCGGCTGTTCTATGTGTTCTGCCCTAGTGCGCACTGCGGTCTGTTCGGTCCGGCCCGAAGCTCTCGGGCACGTCCCCAGCGGCGTTCTATTTCGGTCCAGATCGCGCCGCGATTAACCGCAGGTTACAATGGCTTCGAGCGCCAGGCCGACGTGACGCACGAAGGTTTGGGGAGCGTACTTGTAGCCAGCCACCTCGGCGGTGATGTAGCTCTCGTAGCCCACGCCGCGCAGAGCGTTGGCGACCCGCGGCCAGTCTACGCTGCCCGTGAGCAGCGCAACGAACTGGCGGGTGTTTACATCGAAGTCCTTCACGTGGACGCGCTTGATTCGCTCGCCCAGAATCTCGATCCATTGGTGGGGGTAGCCGTAGAGTAGTATGTTGCCTACGTCGAAGTAAGCCTGGATGAGCGGCGTGTTGAAACTGTCGATGAAGTCCCTCATCTCCAGGGGGCTGAGGAGGAACTTGTTCCACACGTTCTCGAGAAGTATTGCCACGCCTAGCTCCTCAGCGGTCGGCAGAATCTCCTCCAGGCTCTTGCGCGATAGCTCGTTGGCGGCGGCGTAGGATACGTCATCGGTCACCACGCCTGGGACGACGAGGACCACATCGGCACCGGACCACTTGGCGACGTGAAGCGCACGCTTGACGCCCTCGACGCCTTGCGAGCGCACTTCCTCGTCGGTACTGGAAAGTGGCAACTGCCAATGGGTGCCGCCCATGACGCTGTGGATTTCGATGCCCACGTCGGCGGCGACCTGAGCCACTTCCTCAACCTCTTCGCGTGTTTCGAACTGGGGAATCTCGACGCCCTCGATTCCCGACTCCTTCGCCAGCTCCAATCTCTCACGCAGCGGAAGACTTCCGGGTAGGCATGAAAAACAAATCCCTTTTTTCACATCAAGCGCCTCCTTGGGCTAGGGTCGACAAGGTCAGGAAACCAGCGCGATTTAGTTCCCCTTGGGAGGAACGAATCCTTGACCACCGAATAGGTTTATATAGGCTATTTGCAGACAGGCTGTGTGCGGCGAGAATGGAGGGATAAGCGATGCGGCTCTGCGGTCATACGATGGGCACGCCGGCACTTTCACTCGAAGAGGCCATGGCTTTGTTCGCCAAGGTGGGTTACGAGGGTATTGAGATTCGCTGTGCCGACAATGGGCACCTTCACCCCGAGGACATCACGGAGCAGAAGCTTCAGTCAGTGTGCGACTGTGCGAGGAGAGTTGGCCTCGAAATCGCCTGCCTCACGCCTTATTATGGCGATTATTCCTCACCGGAGGCAACGCGGCTTACCGTCGAGGGGCTGACAAAGGTGGCTCGGGCTGCCCAGAAGCTGGGCTGCAAGATTGTGCGGGCCATACCTGGGCACTGGCCCTTGGAGGGTACCACGTTCCTCGCGGCCCAGCGGCAACTGGCGGATGGGCTGCGGGCGGCTGGCGACGCAGTGGCGCCCTACGACGTGACGCTGGGCGTTGAGACTCACGGTGGGACGCTGGCCTTCAATGCCGACACGACTCTTGCCCTACTCGCGCTTGTTGAGCACCCCAAGGTACGCCTGATCCTAGACTACTACTGGCTGGCGGTAGCCGGTGACGAGGATCCCGACAGCGTCATGCCAGACCTGGTTCCTCTGACAGCTCATGTTCACGTTAAGGACTTGGTGTGGCACGGCAAAGAGCACGGCTCGGTGCCTCTGGGCCAGGGCCAGATCAACTGGCCTCTGATTCTGGCCCACCTGTTGGCGTGGGGCTACGACGGCTACCTCTCCGACGAGTATGAGAAGCTGTGGCATCCCAAGCTGCCCGACCCAGAAGAGGCCTTGCCGGCCAACTGCGCCTGCTTGCGACGATGGCTGGAAGAGGCACGAGCGCTGCTGGAGGAGTGACGCGGAGGGCCTCGGCGATAGTGGGTCCCCTACCGGCTCTCAAAGGGCGGTGAACTGCGTCCTTTATCCTTGTGAATTCCTCTGGCTCAAAAGGTCCTTCTGGCATATAGTGGTGCAGCATGTGGGCTTTTCGGGCACGCTCTTTTGGTGTGTCTAAGGGGGGATTTGGTAGTGAGCCCTTTGCTCAGTACTGCCAACAAAGTAGCGGAAACCACGGCTTGACAGTGCCGGGCACGAGTGCCTGCCATGGGAACGTCTATTTCACACCGCTCGCCCGCTACTCCAGAATGGGAACGCGTGCGCAAGCTCTATCGCCAGCCCAACCCCCAGCCGGGGGAGGTAGTGGCCCATATCGTGTGGGCCTTGGATCCATCAACTCGCCAGGCGATGAGTCACGCGGGTGTTACTGTGTGCCTAGACACCGCGTTGGCGGCCTCCAGGGATGTAGCTACCTCCGGGCTAGAGGAGCTGCTTGAGGGTGCCGGGCTGGCGGGGCGAGGGCCGGCGGTTCTCTGCTATGCCTCTGCGTTGCGG
>JAKORR010000826.1 GCA_029777735.1 Armatimonadota bacterium
AAGGATCGATGCATCGCTGGCTCGGGCATGTGGTGGCGATCTGCGGGGGAGTGGCCGCGGTTTACGCTGCGGGTGTCGTGCAGCGACTTGGTGCTGAGGAATGGTCGCGGACGCTTCGCACTGCGTGGGCCCACGTCTACCTGTCACGCGCGCTGTGGGCCGTTGCCGGCTTCTTCCTGCTGGTCCCGTTCATTCTGCCCCTCGGAAACCGCCAGCGTAGCAGCTGGATGCAGTGGGCACCGTAACCCACCTTGGACTGGATCCCCGCAGGCCTGCGCCGTCACGCCGCCATCGTGAGAGGTTGGCAGGGGAGGTTGCTGTACCTGAAGGTATTCGGCTAATTGAACACAGTTTGTTGGGAGCGGCGCAGTATTGGAGGTGTGGCCTGTGGAGTCACTGTTGTTATGGATAGCTGGTATCTCCTTCCTCTTGGCGGTCGCATTCAGCGGGGTGCTTACGAGTGGCGATCGTGTTCGGGCAAACTACCACACAGAGCATCCTGCCGACCGTTCGTTTTCGGTTGACGGTTACGATTGCATGCCTCGCCGTAGCGGTAATAGCAGCGGCACTTGCGTGGGTGGTATCACTACTGAATCCTCAGGCATGAGGGTTACGATGGACCGGGAGACAACAGAGTGTCGTTTCCACGGGCAGATCCCGAAAACGCACCTGTTGCCTCCCTTCTTGTTGTGTTGGCCAGGATAGGCTCTGGACCACGCCCGTCTGTCGAGGAGGACGCCGACCAGAGCCCTGGACGCCAACCTCGGCTCCTGAGCCCCTCGTCCCACCACCGCTCGCAATAGCCTGGAAGCCACCGCCTTATGTTCGCTTTCGCCGGAACGAATGTGCACTTTCCGCAAACCCTTGTGCCACAGGCATTTCCGCAGTCACGATCCCCGAAACCCAGGTCGCACTTGGCGCTCACGAAAGTGCACTTTCTTTCCAACCGCAGCTCTGACGGGAAAAGGCCCGGGTAGCGAGAGCGCAGGCGCATCCAGGTCGCCCCCGGGCGCCGGGCCCCGCTGCCGCGAGCCTGCGTCGAAAGAAGGCCTACAACTCCAGCGGAAGCCGCTCGCCGGCGAAGCGCTGCACCATGCCTCCCCTGGGCACCATCAGCGTCGCGGCGTACTTCCAGTTCAGCCCCCCGCCCAGGCAGCCCCGCAGCCGGGCCAGCGACTTGTAGTAGTCCGCGTACGGCCAGCCGGTTCCGCCCTCCCACAGGGCGAAGCTGGAGAGCGCGTCGCAGTACTGCTCAAAGATGGGCTCCGGGATCTCCACGTAGATGTCGGGCTCGTACCCCTCCATGTCCTCCCAGTTCTCCGAGAAGTAGACCCGGCGGGTCCAGTGCGCAGGCTTCGCCCGTTCAATGCGCTTCAGGGCGGCGAAGAAATGGGCGTCCATCGCGATCTTGTGAGCGTGCCGGTGGTCCCGGTGCATCGAGTTCTGCCAGTGGGTGATGATCACATCGGGCTTGATGTCGCGGATGATGTCGCAGACCTCAAGGCTCACCTCATCGTTGTAAGGCAGTTCAGCATCCTTATAGTTCAGGAAGATCGCCTCTGCGCCGAGCTTCCGGCAGCACTC
>JAKORR010000827.1 GCA_029777735.1 Armatimonadota bacterium
AGACACGTCCGCTCGAAAGCGGCGTTCCAGGCGGTCTTGAGTACGTCGGGGTCCTGCAGCGCACGGAGCACCTCGTCGGGGATGGTCTCGCCTTGCGCTAGGTCCACGACCCGCACGTCGTCGTCGTCAAAAGCGTAGGCGAAAAGCAGAATTTCAAAGGTAGGGTCTTGAGCGTAGGCGTATTGCCCCGTCTTATCCAACTCTGCCTCACAGTAGGTCTCGATGTCAATCGCCAGTGTTTTCACGGTGATACCACCCCCTAGGCCGCGGCACACTATGTGGAGACGTCATAGGGCCGCGGCCTGAGTTTTTTGTGCCTACATCCGCCGCTCCGGCGTCTAACTGGTGCGGGGATTAGGCGCCCCGCCAACCTGCTGTTTTAGCAGGCGGTCAGCCATCGTCATCCCGCTCCTCCACCAACTCCACGCCGACGACGAACCAGGGATAGTCCTTCTGGTTACGCAGAATCGCAGCCAGGGCGGGAACCTCGACCTCTATGTGCTGGTACTCCACAGGCTCCAGCCCATGCGCGGCGAACTCGGTCACGCGCTTCAGGTAGAAGCGGACCCGTTCAGCCACTCTCCCCACCCCTCTCCGTGATGGCGGCTCGCCTGCGAATCTCGGCCAGCACGTCATCGAAGGCGTGGCGATTGATGTCCTTTTGAGGCTCCGGCAGGTTGTCCCACGGAATCAGGTCCGCGTGGCACTTCGGGCAGGGAGCGCGTCCATGGGCGGTCTCTACCCATCGACCATTGGGGCACTCGCTGGGGTGGTGGAAGCCCTGGGATCGCTTCGTCCGGCTCCAGGACTCATGCATGATCCGGCCCACGTCATCGGGCGAAATGTTCAGCGCCCCCCCGCAGCCGCTCCAGCTCAGCCCGCAGCCGCTCAATCTCCCGAAAGGCGCGGGCAGCGAGGTCGGCCTCGTATGTGATAAATCGTGCTGTACCATGCTCGATAGCCTCGGTCAACCCCCGCAACTGCTCCATATTCTCAGGCGTCAGGCGCAACTCCGCCATCGGGCGTGCGTTAGACATCGGCCTCAGCCTCCTCCTCAATCTTGTCTGCCATCGTAGCCCCTCCCGCATATCTGCTGTGCGCATGGCGCATCATACACGTGCGCCCTGTACGTCTGTGGTGCCGGGTCGTTGGTACGGCGGTGACCCGGCAGGCCGCCATGCTCTTCGCTAGGCCAAGAGATCGTCCGCGTCGTCCAACACCGGTTCGAAGTCGTCCTCCGGCCTGCTCCGGCCACCTAAGAAGTCGCCGTCGGCGAGCTTTTGCAGGTTGTTGAGCCCGGCGGCGACGCCTCGGTTGCCCGCTTTGTTGAAGGGGAAGAAGTTGATGCTCGCCCTCCCGTAGCAGCCTGAATAGAACTCCGTCGGGTCGATGATCGGGTTAAGCTGGGCGTCGACCACACCCGGCTTAACTTTGCTGGTGGCGTTGATGAAGTAATGCCCGCGATACGCTGGATCGTCCGG
>JAKORR010000828.1 GCA_029777735.1 Armatimonadota bacterium
TGGCGCAGGCTGCCCGGCGTCTCAAAGCCCACGGCATCCGGCCGGACCTCTTGTGCACCGTGACATCCACTGCTGCGGACGACCCCGTGGGCGTCTACCGGGCCTTAAGGGACCTGGATACGGGGTGGGTGCAGTTCATCCCCATCGTGCGCCGCGACGCCGAAGGGAGTGTCACGCCCGATTCAGTAACTCCCGAGGGCTACGGGGATTTCCTTTGCGCCGTGTTTGATGAGTGGGCAAGGAACGACATCGGACGCCTTGAGATCCAGCAGGTTGCCGAAATGGGGCTCGTGTGGTCGGGGGGAAGCGCCAACCTCTGCTGGATGGCCCCGACCTGCGGCCGTGTGCTCATCGTCGAGCAGGACGGAGCTGTGTATTCGTGCGATCACTTTGTGACACCGGCGCACCGCATTGGAGATATCGTGAACTCGTCTCTGGCAGAACTCGTCGACTCGCCGGTGCAACGTAGCTTTGGCGATGCCAAGCGGGACCGCCTGCCCAGGCAGTGCCGTGACTGCGTCTGGCTGGATGTCTGCAACGGAGGGTGTCCCAAAGACAGGTTCGCCGTCAGCGAGGATGGCGAGCCGGGGCTCAACTACCTGTGCAGAGGCCTGCGGAAGTTCTTCGCCCATGCCGGGGAGCGGATCAGGCGCATTGTGGAGCTTAGGCGGATGGGACAGAGACCGCCCGCAATCATGGCCCAACTGCGAGCGGAAGCCATGGCCCGCTGGCGGGGAGTTGGCCGGAACGACCCGTGCCCCTGCGGCAGCGGGCGCAAGGCAAAGTACTGCTGCTGGGATAAGAGGCCGTGAGGCTGAAGCACGACTGTTGGGCAAGAGGGGACGTGAAGTTGCAGCGCGACTGTTGGAGCGAAAGGGCGCGAAGTTGAGGCGCGATTGTTGGGGCGAGAGGCCGTAGAGCCAAGCACTTACCAAGTCCTTCGACCTGCGCACTGATGCACACCTAATCCCACGAAGTGTGCACAGGCGCCCATGAAATCGTACGACCTGTGTACTAGCGCCCACTTAACTCTACGACCTGTGCACTAGCGCCCACATAATCCTACGACCTGTGCACTAGCGCCCACATAATCCTACGACCTGTGCACTAGAGCCCACTTAATTCTACGACCTGTGCACTAGAGCCCACATAATCCTACGACCTGTGCACTAGAGCCCACTTAATTCTACGACCTGTGCACAGGCGCCCGTTAAAACCTACGACCTGTGCATGGGCGCCCACTGAGTCCGCACAACCCGTCCGCCAGAGCCCAACAACTCCTACGACCTACCACTCAACATCCCTATCAAGGGGGAAAATCGGTCTCCTGATGTGCTTGAACTCGAAACGCGACAGGTTGGGACTTGAGAGACCGGGCCCGTCAACCTCAATGATCTCTTTGGCGATGGGCTCGTAAGACGCCCTGTAGTGGACTGCCGACTTAACCAGCACGATCTTCTTGTGAAGAGGGTCAATGCCCACCGAA
>JAKORR010000829.1 GCA_029777735.1 Armatimonadota bacterium
GACGGGCCTGACGGTACAGCCCAAGCTATACCTGGCCTTTGGCATCTCGGGGGCGGTTCAGCACACGGCAGGCGTAAGCAACGCCAAGGTAATCATCGCTGTGAACACGGACCCCGATGCACCTATCTTCAGGATCGCAGACTACGGCTTCGTGGCGGATGCGGTTCAGGTCCTGGAGAAGCTGATCGAGGCGCTGCGTTCCAGACGCCAGGGAGGATGCGTATGAGCGGAGGCAAACGCGCCTTTCTCTTCCCCGGGCAGGGAAGCCAGTATATGGGCATGGCGGCGGATTTGTATCAGGCTTCGCCAGCCGCGCGAGCACTCCTGGAGAAACTCCAGGATGCGACGGGCTTCGATCTGTTGCGTGTGATGTTAGAGGGCCCCGAGGAGGAGTTACGGCAGACGCAGAACGCTCAACCGGCGCTGATGGCACACTCGCTGGCGGCGCTAGAGCTGCTACGCGAGGCGGGCGTCGAAGCGGATACGGTCGCTGGCCATAGCCTGGGCGAGTACACGGCTTTGGTGGCCGCCGGAGCGCTGGCGCCGGAGGACGGCATCAGGCTGGTGCGGCGGCGTGGCGAGCTCATGGCCAGAGCGGGGGACGATCAGCCCGGTGCCATGGCGGCAGTTATAGGCATGGAGGCCGACGCGTTGCAGGCCGTGCTGGATGGTATATCGTCGGGAATCGTAGTTATCGCCAACTACAACTGCCCAGGGCAACTTGTGATTTCTGGGACGCCCGAGGCAGTAGCTGAGGCTTCGGCCGCGGCCAAGCGAGCTGGTGCACACGGAGCAGTCCCGCTGAAGGTCTCTGGAGCCTTCCACTCGCCGCTCATGGCTCCAGTGGCAGAGGAATTCGCGGCGAGTCTGGAGCAGGTGGGGCTTGGGAATGCGCAGGTGCCTGTGTATTGCAACGTCGACGCCTTGCCACACAGGACGGCCGCGGAGCTGCGCGACTGTCTGCGGCGTCAGCTCACGGGGGCGGTACTCTGGGAAGCATCGATCCGTCGCATGATAGCGGCAGGAGTAACCAAGTTCGTGGAAGTCGGTCCCAAGGACGTGCTGACCAGAATGATGCCGAGGATCGATGGGTCGGTGTGTGCGCGAGCGGTGGGTGCCTGGCAGGATTTCGAGGCAGTGGTATGAAGTACCCCTGGTGAAGCGACCTGTTCCCTTTGTTCGTCGGGGCGCCTTGGGTGCATCCGGATAAGAGGTGACTGCTATGCGCACCTGTCGGATAGGAATCGCGACTGTCTTACTAGCTAGGGTCTCCGTAGGCTTCTGCGCCTCCGGATGGCACACGAACTTGGCCTATCCCGGAGCCACCGGAGCCGCTGGGGCCTACTGGACGAGCAGAGTGGCGGTGACCGTCGAGAACACATTTTCCTCGGACCTTGCCGGAGCGTCAGTGCGAGTGGTCGTGGGCAAGGGAGAAGGCGAAGCTGATTTCGTCGGGCTACCTGCCCAGAGCGTGCGAGTGGTCAACGAGGCTGGTGCCGAACTTCTTTGCGACGTGGGTACGGCCGAGGGTTCTCCGCGACGCAACGGCCCGATGATCCAGGGTGACGTCCTTACGATGCCTGCTGAAGTCCCTGCCGGCGGCAAGGCCCTGCTGTACGTCTACGCGGGCAATCCTCTGGCCTGGGAGCCGCCCGATTACCTTGGTGGCCAGCTCAGCAATGGCGGCTTCGAGGTAGGCGAGACGGAACCCACAGGCTGGTCCACCGCTCTCGTGGACGCTAGCCACCGGATGATCTGGCAGGTCGGTGGTGCCCATACAGGTAACCGCTGCGTGCGATGCGAGGTGGAAGATAACGCCGAGGCCACCTGGGTCAAGTACTGGCAGGGCCGCATACCTGTCATCGCCGGTCAAAAGTACCGCTTCAGCGCGTGGGTGAAGGCCGACAACGTGAAGGGCAGGGCCGGCTGGTACGTACACGTTGACGGCGATAAGCCCCAGATGATCAACAACGTCCAAGGGGCGGAGGGAACCTTCGACTGGCGCGAGATAGTCATCGAGTTCGAGGTGCCCCCGGGTGGCCAGACCTTTAGCTGTGGCACCGTGTTGTATGGTAGTGGCACGGCCTGGTACGACGACGCCAAGCTGGAGATGACCGGAGGCCCCGAGCTGAAGGTCTCGGTCGCGTCGACCGAGAGACTTGAGCTGCGGACGGTGCAGGGGCGTCAAGGCTGGGAGGCCGGCGAGGACTGGCTGTGGCGCACGCCAGTGATCGTGCGTAACTTCACAGATGGCGACAGCAGATCAGCCCTCGTCAGTATCGATATGCACCGACCGAGGACGCTGCTTGCCAAGCACGCCGACTGGCGCTATGAACTGCCGCTGCGAATCATCGACCCTGAGGATCCAGGGCGGCCTCTCGCCTATGCGTGGGCAGACGGGCAGGTGATGGTGAGCACATCAGTGGCGGCGCGGAGCGAGAAGATCCTCGCGGTGTATTGGTCGCCCAAGAACGCACTGGCCGAAGCCAGCGAGAAGGTCAACCTGGCCGCTTGGTCAGCGGACGAGATGAACCTAGCCGTCAACGGCGACATGGAACAGCCTGAGGGCAACACGGCTGTAGGCTGGCCGTCAAGCGAGGAAGGACGAGAGGAGGCCCCCGCGCGTTTCGCGGTGCAGCGCGTGGCCGGCGGCGTGCACGGCGAGTGGTGCCTACAGTTGAGCGTGCCGCGAGAGGTGGAGCAGGTTGGATGGGTAGGCTCGCGGCAGAAGGTTAGAGTGAAACCAGGCACGACTTACCTGCTGGCCGGATACATCAAGGCGCAGGGCCTGAACGGAGATGCGCGGATCCACGGGCACTTCCGCAAAGAGGACGGTAGCCTGTCGGACTTTTCGCCCTTTTTTGGCACCAGCCCGGGCGTCAGCGGTGACAGCGACTGGACACTGACAACCGCGAGAGTCACCACGCCCAGCGACTGCGCCTTCATCGAGATACACCTGACGATGAACTGCACCGGCGTGCTGATGCACGACGCGATTCTACTGACCGAGGCCCAGACGGGAGAAGCAGGGGCCCTGGAGGGCAGGAACGGCGGCAAGGAGGAAGAGTCGCTGGCCGTGTGGTCCGCAGACCCAATGGTCAAGATTTTCCGTGACGACTGGCCGACGGGAGAAAAGCCCGACGTGCATGTCTACGCTTGCCGAAACGAGTACGAGCCCTTCCAGTTGGCCCTGCGGAGCCGGGCGGACGGATCGGTGATGGTGAGGGCAAGAGAGCTCACAGGGCCTGGGGGCGCGAAGCTGCCAGCGCCGAAAGTCTACGAGGTAGGGTATGTGCCTGTCGATTTCCCGGTGGGCTACGCGTCCAGCGACCAACCCTACTACTACCGCCTCAAGCCCACCACGCGCGGCACTGACGGCTGGTCAGAAGACTGGCCCGATCCCCTGATACCCTTGCGCGACGGATCAGTTCGGCTTGTGGCGGGGCGCACCCAGCCTTTGTGGTTTGACGTGCGGGTGCCGGCGGAGACCTCGCCAGGCGAGTACACCGGTACCGTCGAGCTGAGCTTCGCAGGCGCGACTTACACTGTGTCCGTAAAACTCACCGTCTGGCCGCTGGTGCTACCCGAGCGCAAGAACATGAAGGCCATTTATGACCTGCGCAGCGGCTGGCGAAACATTTTTCCCGGCGACCGGTGGGAGATGATCGCGACCTGGCTGCGGCTGCTGAGCAGCTACAACGTGTCGCCCGGCGTGATCGAACCTTCGCCAAAGATCAGCTATGAGGGCGGCAAGCTGAGCATGGACTTCGCAGAGTTCGACAGGACCTGCACGCTGCTTTTTGACGAGCTCAAGTGCAATGTGGCGTACACGCCAGGCTTCTTTTATGCGCTGGGGTGGGCTTATCCTCCCAAGGAGTACTTTGGGTTTAAACCCTTCACTCCCGAGTGGATCCAGATTTTCCAGGACGGCTTACGGATGTTCTACAATCACTGCCGCGAGAAGGGCTGGGACAAGTACTTTGTCTACTACCTGTCCGATGAGCCGGACGGTCAGAACGACGAGGTGCAGAGCAACCTGGCGAGAATCTGCGATCTGGCGCGGGAGGCTGTGCCCGGGATACTGGTCTATTCGAGCACTTGGAGCCATCAACCCAAGCTCGATGATCACCTCAACCTGTGGGGCATTGGCCCGCAGGGCACCTTCCCGTTGGAGGAAATGGAGCAGCGACGCAAGGCCGGGGACCGGTTCTGGTTCACGACTGACGGGCAGATGTGCTTGGACACGCCTTATCTGGCCATCGAGCGACTGCTACCGTGGCTGTGCTTCAAGTATAATGTTGAGGCCTACGAATTCTGGGGTGTCTCGTGGTGGACTTATGACCCATGGAAGTACGGGTGGCACAGTTACATCCGCCAGAGCCATGAGGGCAAAGTCTACCGCTGGGTGCGCTACCCCAACGGCGACGGGTTCCTGACGTACCCGGGCGACGCGCTGGGACAGAAGGAACCGGTGCCGAGCATCAGACTGGCTGCCGCCCGGGAAGGCGTCGAGGACTACGAGTTGTTCCTGGCTGCTCAAGCCAAGGCTGACCAGGTTGCGGCCTGTGCCAGGGCACTTGACGGCGTGCGGGAACTTGTACAGATTCCCAACAAGGGCGGGCGGCACTCCACCTCTCTGATGCCTAATCCGACCGCAGTGCAAGGGGCACGGGTGGCCCTGGGCGAGGCCCTAGCGCAAGCCGATGGTAGATGAGACTGGGGCCGGAGAGGATAGCGCTTCCAGGGCAGCGGGTGAGACGCCCGGGGGCAGGTACATACTGGTCGGAGAAGGCCACCCGGCACACGGAGCTATTATGAAGGAGGAATCGGGTCTTGCCATTGACGGGTCAGGTAGCGATAATAACTGGCTGTGGCGGTGGAATTGGCCGTGCCACAGCCCTCAAGCTGGCATCGCTGGGTGCCAGCATCGTGGTGAACGACGTAAACGAGGCCGCAGCGGGGAGTGTGGCCGAAGAGGTCCGGGCGACGGGGCGGGAGGCGTTAGTATCTCCGGCTTCTGTGACGGACCCAGCAGCGGTGGAGGGGATGGTGCAAGCCGCCTTGGAGAGATGGAGCCGGCTTGATATTCTGGTGAACAACGCCGGGATAACCCGCGATGCGCTGCTCCTGAGGATGTCGGAGGAACAGTGGGATACAGTATTGAACATCAACCTCAAGGGCGCCTTCCTATGCACAAGGGCCGCTGTGAAGCCGATGGTGCGGGCGCGTTACGGTCGCATCATCAATATGGCCTCGGTGGTGGGAGCAAGCGGCAACGCGGGCCAGGCAAACTACGCCGCCTCCAAGGGCGGGTTGATAGCTCTGACCAAGTCAGTGGCCCAAGAACTGGGGAGCAGGGGGATCACATGCAACGCCGTGGCGCCTGGAGTAGTGGACACGCCCATGTTTCGCGCGCTGCCGGAGTCAGTGCAAGAAGAGTGGACAGCACGCATACCTGTGGGCAGGGCCGGCCTGCCTGAGGACGTTGCGGAGGCCGTTGCCTTCTTCGCGCTGCCTGCAACTAGCTACATCACCGGTCAGGTGTTACACGTCAACGGCGGAATGTACTGCTGAGCGGGGCCGCCAAGCATCGGCCACTTCGTTTAGACTCTTGCCACTTCGGGGCGCACTAAGACGCAGAATCTCGGAGGTGACAGCAATGGCTTTGTTCGAGAAGGTCAGGGACGTGATTGCTCGGGAGCTTAAGGTACCGGAGAGCAAAATTACTGAGGAGGCCAGCTTTGACGGCGATTTGGCCGCCGACTCGCTCGACTTCGTGCAACTCATCATGGCCTTTGAGGACGAGTTCGGCGTGGAAATTCCAGAGGAGGAGGCGGAGAAGATCCGGACGGTTGGCGATGCAGTGAAGTATCTGAGCGAGAGGGGTGTCACGGGATAACGTCCGTCGGAGAAAGGGCACTAACGGACGGGAGGAACCTAGGGGCCCATCGGAGTGGGAACATGCGGCGGGTCGTAATCACAGGGGTAGGTCTGCTCACGGCGGCTGGGACCAGTGTGGAGGAATTCTGGGGGAATTGCCTCGCCGGCAACAGTGGGATAGACCACATAACCCTCTTTGATGCTGCAAAGTATACCAGCCAGATCGCCGGTGAGGTCAAGCAGTTCGATCCCGAGAAGGAGCTTGACCCCAAACTGGTGAGCCGGACAGGGCGTTTTTGCCAGTTCGCGCTGGTAACGGCTGGCAAGGCTCTCGAGGACGCTGGTTTCGGGGGCCTACAGCCCCTGCCCGAGGAACTCCAGCGCCGCACTGCGGTCATCGTGGGCTCGGGCATTGGTGGTATGGATGTGTTTGAGGAGCAGCACCGCCGCCTGCTGGAGAGAGGACCGCAGCGGGTGAGTCCCTTCTTCGTGCCGATGATGATCGCTGATATGGCTGCGGGGATGGTGGCGATTGAAACGCAGGCCATGGGGCCAAACTACTGCCTTGTTACGGCCTGCGCCAGCAGCGCCCACAATATCGGTGCTGCGTGCAGGGAGATACAGCTCGGGCGGGCAGATATGGCCATCACTGGGGGCACGGAGGCAGTGATCGTGCCCACTGCCGTGGGAGGCTTCTGCTCGGCCAAGGCTCTATCGCGGCGGAACAATGACCCGAAGGCGGCATGTCGTCCCTTCGATCGCGACCGAGACGGCTTCGTGGTCGCTGAAGGGGCAACATGCCTTATCGTCGAAGAGATGGAGCAGGCGCGCCGTCGCGGCGCCAAGGTTTATGCGGAGATCGTGGGGTATGGCGCCTCGGGAGACGCCTACCACATGACAGCGCCACGTCCGGACGGCGAGGGGGCAGTGCTGGCGATGCAAGCGGCCCTCGCCGACGCAGGTATGTCGCCCTCGGACCTGGACTACGTGAACGCCCACGCTCCTGGCACGGTCGACGGCGATGCTATGGAAGCGGCGGCCCTCGAGGCCCTGTTGGGCGATGCCGGGTCCGGAGTATCGGTCTCCTCAACCAAGCCCATCCATGGCCATCAGTTGGGAGCGACGGGTGCCACAGAACTCGTCGTCTGCCTTATGGCCCTGCGCGACTCCGTCGTTCCCCATACCCTCAACTGCGATAACCCTGAGAGGGACTATGGCTTCGACTTGGTGACAGGAGAACCCAAGGAACGGCCGGTGAGGGTGGCCATGACCAACTCCTTCGGCTTCGGCGGCCACAACGCGGTCCTGATTGTGCGGTCGGCCTAGTAGTGGTCACGGGGATCGCTAGGCCTGCAGGCAACAAGGGCTCTAAGCGAGTAAGGCCGACGGACGGAGGAACTACTAGGATGCAGCAGGAACCAGACTGGGAAGCTTTGCGGGCTGCCTGGGGCCTTGACGGAGTACCTGTGAATCTGCTGCGTCAGGCCTTTAGTCATCCTTCCTATGTCGATGAGCATGGGCTTCCTGCCTGCGAATCTAATCAGAGGCTAGAGTTCCTCGGCGACGCGGTTCTCGGGTTGATAGTTGGCGAGTATGTCTACCGGGCCATGCCTGGCGCCTCAGAGGGCGATCTGACGAGCGTCAAGTCCCTCGCCGTAAGCAGAGAGACTCTGGCAGAGGTTGCCCAGCGGCTGGATCTTGGGAGATACGTGTTGCTCGGGCCCCAGGAACGGGCCAGCGGAGGGTTCGCCAAGCCCTCCATTCTGGCTGACTGCGTCGAGGCTCTCCTAGGCGCCATCTACTTGGCCAAGGGCCTCGAAGCCACCAGGGACTTTGTCCTCGCCAATCTGGGCAGCAAGCTCGAGGAATTGTCGCAGGAAGGTCTGTTGTTAGACCCCAAGAGCGAGTTGCAGCAGCTTCTCCAGGCGACGATCCAGCAGCTCCCGGTGTATGTCAC
>JAKORR010000830.1 GCA_029777735.1 Armatimonadota bacterium
GGACTTGCTCACCGACGAGGACGGTCAGTACGTCGAGATGCAAAGCGGGCGCTTTGTGGACCAGAGTACTTTTGACTTCCTGTTTCCCTACCAGACTGTGGGCTGGTGTGAGTACTGGTACCCACTGTCGGGCATGGGCGGCTTCGCTTGGGCCAACGACCGAGCGGCCTTGGACTTGCGCCTTGGGGAAGGCATGGCGGAGGTGGCGGCCCTGGTCAACACCGGTTCGGGCCAGGGCCAACTGACGCTGACGGTCTCCGGCCGCCTCGCATGGCAAGAGCTGGTCGATCTGGCGCCGGGTCGGGGTGTGCGCCGGACGGTGCCGCTGCCCGGCGTGGAGAGAGAGGCCCCCGCGAGCCTCTCGCTGCTGATGGAGGGGCAAGAGGTGGTGCGTTACGACAGCCCGCCGGCCTACCTCACGCGCCTGCCGCTTGAGATTCGTGCACGCCCGCTACGGCCCGCTGACGACCCGGACATCAGTGCTACCGAGCTGTGCACGCACGCGGTGCGTCACGAGATGACGACCGAGTACGATGAGGCGTGCAGGCTGTATGAGCGCGCGGCAGAAAAAGCCCAGCGCTTTCCGGAGGCTTACCTAGGCCTGGGACTGATGAAGTACCAGTCCGGCCTGGTGGAAATGGCCCGCGTCCACTTCGAGGAGGCGGTGGGACAGAACCCCCAGAGCGACGAGGCTCGTTATTACCTTGCGCTGGTCTTGGCCGAGATGGGCGAGGTGCAGTATGCCGACCAGTTGCTATGGCAGTTGATGGGACGAACCAGATGTCGGGCCGAGGCGGCGGTCCTGCTCGGGCGGCTTGCCCTGCGCTCCGGCAATCCGGACGAGGCACTGCGCGCTCTCGCTCAAGCCCCAGACGGCCCGACGACGGTCTTCCTGCGCGCGGTTGCAGCGCGACTGGCTTGTCCGGAGGAGTCCAAGGCCGAAATCCCGACACCGCTTGACGACCCCTGCGCCGTGAATCTATGGGCCGAGCGTTACCTATCCGCGTGCGGAGGCTGCTACAACGCTGCCGAGGCTGCCTTCGCCGATCTCGTCCGTGCTGCCGACGATGACCCCCAGCTATGGGTCGAGCTTGCCTTCGAGTACGCGGACCTGGGGTTGCTGGGCGATGCTCTGACGCTGATGGAAAAGGGCCGTGCCGCAAGCGACCGCGTGAGGAGGACTCCAATGACGGGGTATGTGACTGCCTGGCTCAGGGCGTGCCTTCGCGGCCTTGTTGGGAACACGCCCGACGGTGACGGCGAAGCCGCCTCCGGCGCAGACAGCGCGGCCGAAGACCTTGCCCATGCCTTCGCGTGCAACCCGGAGTATTGCTTCCCATCGCGCGTTGAGGAGGTGGAAGTGCTCAGGTGGGCCGCTGCGCAGAGTCCGGCGGACTGGAAGGCGCGGCTGTACCTGGGGAACCTGCTCGCCTTCCTCGGCCGTCGCGAGGAGGCCCTGACGGCCTGGCGCGAAGCCGCCTCCATAGACGACCATGATGCCGTGCTGTGCCGCAACCTGGCCCTTGCGCACCGCCTGTGGTTGGGCAATCACACGGCGGCGCTTAAGTGGTATGCCAAGGCGATCCAGCACCGCCCAGACGAATATCACCTGTACATCGAGCGGGACCGCGCCCTGACGGCTCGTGGCACCACGCCCGAAGAGCGTCTGGCGTGCCTCGCTGCTGCGCCGGAAGCCTTGGGGCGGCGCTGGGAGATTGCTGCGATACGGGTCGAGTGCCTCCTGCAGCTTGAGCGCTGGGATGAGGCGGTGGAGATCATGCAGACCCACAAGTTCCGTCCCTGGGAAGGTGCTCGAGCTATGCACCAGTGTTGGGTCCAGGCGCTGCAGGGACGCGCGGAGGCGCGGCTGCGGGCGGGCGATCCCGCGGGCGCGCTGGCGGACTACGAACTGGCACTGACCTACCCGCGAAACTTGGGCGTTGGGCGCTCGGCCTATCCCCAGGAGTCTGCGCTCCACTGGAAGGCGGCGGAGGTCGCGAAGGCCTTGGGCGATGAAACCGCGCGCCGGGCCCACCTCGAAGCCGCCGCCGCCGAGCAGCACCCTCACGTCTGCGAGGCTGATTTGTACACGCTGCGCGCACTGAGAGCCCTGAACCGCGACGCCGAAGCGGACGAATTAGCAGAGCGGCTCAAATCGTGGGCTGCAGAGACCCTGGCCGGCCATCCGGACAATCCTCTGGCCAGGCGCGTGCAAGAAGAAGTTAGCGCCTGCTAACGGCGGCCACGCTGGAGCCATCAGTACTCTCTAGGAAGGTCCAGAGCAGACTGGCCTAAATCATTGCTGGCGCTTCCAAGGTGCTGGGATGCTTCACGGGCTGTAGTAGTTCCAGGTTGTCTTGAGGCGTCGGTAGTGCTGCTGCTTCCACAGCCGTGGGCGGTTAGGTCGCGGGTTGGCCGCAGTGTTCATGTAAATGTGCAGTTCCCGGTCGTTCCAGACAATGATCTCCTCCCGCCAGTCACCCAGAACATCGGCGACGTATAGTCGGGAGGCTATCTCATCGATGCAGAGTAGGAACCGTCCGGTCATAGGATCGAAGACACAGATATCGCCGTTGGTGTGGCGCTCCTTGGCGGCCGCTAGCTGCTTCTCCTCGCCGGTCCAGTCAATCGTATGGATGACTTCGACGCCGCTGTCGGTCCAACCCTCTGGCGCCACATCGTCCATCTCGTAAGCGAAGATCAGCTCGCCGTGGGCGTTGAAGACAAAAGGCTTCTGGTGCTTGTCATGCCGGCTCCGGCACCAGATCTGCAGGCCCTCGCGCGTAGGGTCAAAGCGTCCTATCGCGGCGTTCTGTGGCTCGGAATGATTATGGTGTGTCTCAAATAGGAGCTTGCCGGCGCCGTAAGCAAAGACGCGGTTGAACGCTGGCATCCTGCCGCCCTCTTCTAGAGTGACCACCTCCAGACCTGGCAGGTCCGGGCGCAAGTCGCCGACGAAGACAGAATCGAGGTGTCCGGACACCGGGAATCGGAAAAGCTCTTTGCCCGCAGGCGAGAGAATCGACCCGCTGATCACCTCGTCCCTACCGTCGCCGTCCAAATCGGCCACCCGAGCGCCGTTATGCGCGCACGCTAGGAAGTCGTCACGCTGCCATAGAGGCTCCATTTTGCTCACCTGGAGGTCCGCCGTGCGGTACGCCGCCACATAGCGCCCCATACGGTAGCCACTGCGGTTCGTGGCTTGGAGCAACAAGTCCCTGTCCCCCTCACCGCGCAGGTTTGCGATGACAATGTGCTCCCAGCGCTCCGCGCCTTGGGGCACCGGCGGCCTTGCCGTCCACAGCTCTCTGCCCGTTGTGCCATCCAGGACGTGTATCGTGCTGTCTTGGGTGAGGAACACTGCCTCGGCGCGTCCGTCCCCGTTGAGATCTCCGGCCTGCACTCCCGGCCCGTGATGCCCCGGCAGGCCGTTGGCCTCGGATGCTCCTCCTACACGTATCTCCACGCGCGTGGACCACACCAGGCCGCCGGTGGAGGAATAGACACCTAGATAACCTGGCGCCGTGACAAGCAGTTCCATCTTGCTGTCACCGGTCACGTCGGCCGCGATGAGGCTGCCCGCGCTGTCCTCGGACACTGGCACCTCAAGCCTAACCGTGGTCAGCTTCACGTTTGGTGGAAGAGAAGGGGGCGCTCCCCAGATAGCCCACACAGCCAGAGTCGCATTCACAACCAACGCTTGCATCAGTTCATCACCTCTCCACCGCCGGGACCACGTCGAATCTGCCCCTTCAGATACCAGGAAGGCCCCTCGTTCACATAGTCGGCACATCTCAGCAGTCGAAACGGATCGCTGGCTGCCGACCCTGCCTCTTTACGGGAGGCGTTCCCAAGACGCTTCTCTGACACTTAGTTGTAGCCTTCGCAGCGGAAGGGGACAGTCCTGCCTTCTATCCTTTCGCTACAGCAATTTGCTCTCCTCGGACATTGCCCTCATCGCCCCGCGCCCGGATTAAACAACCATCGCGTCCGCGTCGCTGCCTCGCAGGAGCCATCATCAACTGGGTGCACTCAGGTGCACCTTGGGGCCCCAGTGCCGCCATCGACAGCCGTCGGGCCCCTACGACACTCGATGGCAGAGGAATCGTAGCACGCCTCCTCGCCGACGGACACCAACACGGCCGCAGACCGTACCCCACAGCCTTTGCACAGACCTGGCCCACGCGCTACCTTAATTGTATGACTGCCGGAGTGCTCGCGTGCCTGAAGGAGCGGGGGTGGAACTTCGTTGTCTAGGGAGGTCAAACATGATTTGGCGTCTTGTGTTCGCGATTCTTGCATTGGTGCTGACTTTCGTTGCTCACGCTGCCGACAACGAAGACTGGGTCCTCGGTCATTGGCCCTTCGAGGGCACCCTCACGGACGTTTCAGGCAAGAGTGGCGACGCCTTGGGCGAGAAGCCCGAGTACGCCGAGGGCCACCAGGGGCGGGCCCTTAGGCTAACCTGGAACGCCGTGGAGATCCCCAACACCTCCGACCTCAACCTCGCCCCCGGGCTGACCATCGACTGCTGGGTGTACTTCGACGACAAGCCCACGGGCTACCAGCAAATCGTGTACAAGGAAGGGGAATACCAGCTTCGCTTGGACGCGGAGCAGGAGGGCGGCGCCTTCTCCTTCTTCGTCCATCTCGGCGGCTGGGAGCCACGCATCCGCACCATCGCGCCGCAGGCCGAGCGCTGGTATCACCTGGTGGCAACCTGGGACGGCACGGAGATAAGCCTGAGCGTCAACGATCAGGTCTTCTCCACCAAGCGCGTCGGAACACCCCAGGCCACCGACAATCCAGTGCGCGTGGGGCAGGCCAACTGTCGCGTGGATGAGCTCAGGCTCCTCAATCCCCATCTGCTCCAGATGCGGGAGATGCAGTCTCTGATCTCAAGCGTGTCCGAGGCGAACCGTTCTGCGAAGGGGCGCTTCGGTGGTCCGGAGGGCTGGGCCGGCTGGCAGGCTTGTTGGGGGGCCGAACTGCGTCAGCAGGATGGCCTGCTCAAACTCTCTCTCGTCGGTGGACGAGGAATGCTCCTGAATCCTGCTCTCGCCCTGGACGCTGACAATAATGCCTTTCTCAGCGTGGACTTGGCGTCGGCGACTGTCCAGCACGCCACCGTGACCTTCGTGACCGACGCAGGCACAGGCGTCGTCATCTTGCCAGTGTGGCCCGTACGGCGGACTTCTGTCATCAACCTCGCCGGCAATCCCAACTGGCGAGGGCGCGTCAGGCTTCTAGGGCTGTCTTTCCCGGGTGCAGCAAGCCATACCGTTGAGGTGGGTGGTCTATGGGTCGCAGATAAGCCCGAGGGCAGGCCTTTTCTGTACGTGCGGAATCTCGCGCCTGGTAGAGCCATGCTCCGCCCGCAGCGTGAGGAGAGAATCATCGCCATAGTGCGCAACCTGGGCCCGGCGTCGGGCCCGGTGCGGGCACACCTGACGGTCCCGGCGGGCGTCCGCGTCCTCGACGGAGCCGTCAAGACATCCGACGGCGTGGACTTCAACGGCACAGAACAGTTCGAGTGGACCATTAGGGCCTCCCGACCCGTATCAGGCCAGGCTAAGGTTGCCGTATCAGGCGAGGGCTTCGCCTCGGCGGAGTCCACGCTTACGCTCAAGTTCACACCGCTGCCCAAGCTGCCCCGGGCTGACTACGTCCCGCCTCCGCGACCCGTCAAGCCTCGCTACCTGACGCTTATGCACTACTGCCCGCTGTGGAAGGCTGGCACCCACTATGGTTGGGAGCGCATCGAGGATTGGCCCGACCGCCGTCCCGCCATCGGCTGGTACGACGAGGGTACGCCCGAGGTGGCCGATTGGCACATCAAGTACGCCCTGGAGCACGGTGTGCAAGGTTTCATTTACTGCTGGTATCGCAGCGACTTCAGCCCCGAGATCCACGTCACGCTCGGTCATGCGCTACACGACGGTCTTCTCAAAGCCCGCTATGTCGATATGTTCAATTTTACAATCATGTGGGAAAACGGTTGCGCCAAGGGCGTCCAGTCCACCAACGACATGATGCAGAACGTGCTACCCTACTGGATTAAGAATTACTTCAAACACCCGTCCTACGTAAAGCTCGACAACAAACCGGTGCTATTTGTGTGGCGCCCCGAGCGAGTGGCGCCCGAGGTCGGCGGCTCAGCGGCGGTGCGTGAGATGTTCGACAAGATGCGCGAGGCTTGCCGGCGGGAGGGCTTCGACGGTCTGTATATTGTCGGTTGCGTGGGCAGCGCCGATGAGGGGCTTCTGAAGCGCATGGCCGAGGAGGGCTGGGACGCGAGCTCGGCCTACGGCATCGACAGTCCGTCAGCTGCCCCGCCTACCATGGACGCCGAGGGTGTCTGGGTGACAGACCACCGGGCCACTATGGAAGGGCAGACTCGCACACTGGAGGCCAAGAAGGCCATCGGTGCTCTGCCCGACATTGTGGACATCATGATGGGCTGGGACCCGCGGCCTTGGCACGGCGCGAATACGCAGAGCTACCGTGCCAACCCGTCGCCCGAAAACTTTCGGGAAGCTTGCCTGCGAGCACGGGCGCTTATCGAGAAGACGCCAGGCAACGGCCTGGATAAACGCATTGTGGTCTTCGATAACTGGAACGAGTTCGGCGAGGGTCACTACCTAGAACCTTGCACAGGATTTGGATTCGGCTTTCTCGATGCTATCCGCAAGGTCTTCTGCGATGAGAAGCAGCCGTGCGTGGACATCGTCCCCGAGGACGTGGGCATTGCGCCTCCAGAGAGCGTTTATCTGCTGCGGCGCAGAATCCTGGGCCTGGACGCGCACAAGAAGCGCCAAGTGGTCGACAACCTCCTGGGCTGGTGGACCTTCGACGACGACAATGACTATCTGGCCCGAGACTCCTCCGCGGCGGGCTTTGATGCCCTGAAGGACCGATTCGAGGCCGCCGAGGGTGTTGTGGGCAAGGGCTTTCGGTGCGGAGAAGGGTCGCTCACTGTTCAGCCTCACGACCTGCTCTTCCCGACGCAGGGTATTAGTGTGGAGTTGTGGATGAGGGCCGAGATGCCGGGCCAATCGGACCGGTGGATGGTCAACGCCGTAGGTGCGGCCAACACGGGCTATCGGCTAGGCCTGGTGGGTGGCAAGATCGGCTGGCAGATACCCCAGCAGCCTTGGAGCCACATGCTGGTGTCGCCCGACGCCGTGCCAGTGGGGGAGTGGGTCCACGTGGTGGCGACCCACGACAACCGTGTGATGCAGCTGTACGTGAACGGGCGCCTAGTGGGATCGCTAGACCGCTCCGGAGCCCTGGTCCCCTCGGGCAACCGGCTGTGTCTGGGCGCCTACGGCGTGGGCGACACGGCGCACGCCTTCCAGGGCGTGTTGGACGAAATCAGGCTATACGACCGTGCCCTGACGGCCGAGGAAGCCGCTGCGCACTACGCTGCCTATCGGCGCTGAGGGCCGAAGCGGGGCCTTCTAGCGCCGATATGGAAGGGCCTTACCTTCCGGCGATACGCTCGGGTGGCGTGGGGCAGATAAACAACCGGCGCGGCCGACAAGGTCGAGCGCCCAGGGGTCCGCAGCCCGGGCCGGAAGGACTTCTTCTGCCCACCTTACGGCGTGAAGCCTGCGCTTAGGCTTAGGGGCCCGGCGCAGGTCAGTCCGCGAAGACCCACTTCATCCGTAGCTGCCACAGCAGCTTGTCAAGCTGCTGCAATGCCTGCAAGTACTCGTCCTCCGCCTCCAGATCAACCGTTGCACCTGTCACCCGCGGGCGGAGTTCCGCCAAGCGTGCTTGCAGGCCCCTCAGCGCTTCGGCTTCCGCCGCACTGTCCTGGGTCTCGGCGATGAGCTTCTCCAGCTCCCCGAGCGTGCCTGCCACACTGCTCTCCCGGAACATTAGCGGGTTGAAGTCGAGGGCCACGAGATAGGGCGCCGCCGCGGCAAACTCGGCCTCAAGACAAGGTACCAGATCAGCGTTCTTCATGCGTAGCCCGTCCCAGAAGGCTAGGCGCAGTTCCTTGATCCCAGGCTTGGCCTCAAGGTTCCAGAAGCAGCCGTAGCTGCCTATGTCCAGTGACGATCTGCCTACGCCGTCCGCTACAACCAGCGCTCCGCACCCACCCTCCGACCCCTCCACGCCCAAGTCGTACTTCTCATCGTACAGCATAACTGAGGATTCCTTGACGGGATCAAGTTCCGGCCGCTCACCGACACGGACAACGCGCACGGGCGTCCGCGCCACCCGCAAGCCGTCTCGAAAATACCCACCGGGGTAACACGCTAGCCTCAGCCTCAACACCGGTACCTGTTCGCCCTTGGGGTACTGCGTAATCGCGCAGAACAGCGGGAATCGGCCCGGCACAACCAGGAAGCGCACCCGCACCCACGCTTGTGGCAGCTCCCATAGGAATTCGCACGACGCGCGCTCGCCGCTGTCTATGGCGCGAACGGCCTTTACGGCGAAGTTGCGCCCTTCCTGGTCGTCCAATGCGAAGTTGAAGAAGCCGTTGGAGTACCAGTTGGCGCCACTCGGGACCGTCATCCCAATCTGACCCTCAAGTGCCACAGCCTGGGGCGCGTGAGACTCGTGATAGCAAGCCCAGTGCTGCAGCTCGTAGCTCATCGGCTCGCTGCGCAGCCTTGCCACCCACTTTTTCGTTGGGTGGTTCTCATGACGCGGATAGGCCCCGATGTTCTCGGGGGCACTGGGGCCCGCGCTCGCCAGCGCCTGCGGCCGGGCCAAATCGTCATCAGCGACGGCCAACTGGGTCAGTGCGAGGCCCAAAGCTGCCAGCACGGCGACAGCACACGCGGAGCCCCTGGTCAGAGACCTGGGAAAAGTGCAGGTGTAGCTCATCGGCTTGCCTCCTCGACGCTGACCTTCGCCGTCGTGCGCGTTCCGGTCAGGACATCGCGGCAGACGATCAGCCACTGGCCGGGGGTATCGTTGAGGGCGAAGGGGATACTGGCGCTGGCCTCGAGGCCTTCGGGATACAGGGTCCGGGCGTAGAACCACTGCTCCTCGCCATCAGGCCCGAGGACCGTCAGTCGGATCACGGGCTTGGCCCTGGTCGTGTCGCCTACAGCCCTGAGTCGCATTCGCACCTCGCAAGCAGTCCCTGCCTTCACCGACCGCGGCGCTCGCACGTCCAGTGCCGTTACCCGGTAGGGCAACGCCGACAGGACGGTGGCCGAGGCGAACCGCAGGTCGGCCTTCACCCGGTCGGCCTCGCCCAGGTACTTGCTCGCTCGCAGGTCGTACAGATGCGCTCTGTGGGGTGCGATTATCGTGGCGGGTACCGGCGCCTTGCGATTCTCCGTTGCTGGCGGAAGGGCGCCGAGGATCTGGCAGCCCCCGTGCGTGAAGGCCGAGACTCGTCCGCCCGGCAGAGGCGTGCCCGACACGTCGAGCAGCTGCCACTGGGGCCTGATGCCCGTGGCTCCGAAGAGCGCCCGAGCCAGCTCGAACAGTGGTCGTTCTCCATTCGGACCAGGCGTCGAGCGGTACTCGTGGAAGGAGAAATTCAGCAGCACGGCGGCGCCCTTACCCACCCGAGTCACGATGAAGGCGGGCGTCTCACCGCCCTTGCCCAACGGTCGCCCGGCGGCAATATTGACTGCCGAATCGAGAGTCAGGCCTGGAACGGCCATTGGCGGCAGCGAGACGTCCATTCCCTTGCCCTCTGCTGCGTCCTCGAAGCTCACGTCCAGCTTCGCAGGCTTGCCCTCGCCGGCCGGGCGCTCCACGCCGAATAGCTCCTCCAGCGCGGGCCTGGGTCGCAGGTTGCAGTTGCCGTCCGCCAGAGCAGGTCGGACGTCGGCCACGAGTGTGCCTCCGCCGCGTACGTAGGCCTCAAGCGCGGCAGCTTCCTTGTCGGAAAGGGCCACAGCGTGTGGCATCACGAGCGCCCTGGGCGGCTTCTGTGAAAGAATCCCGGCCTCCACCTGCCTGCTGGTCACGTAGTAGGGGACGTAGCTCAGGTCCTCGAGCATCCTCAGCGCGGCCCTATGCGCGTCGTCGAAACGCCCGAAGGGGGCCGACAGGTTCTCGAAGTGCGACGAAGGCTGCGAGTGATACACAGCCACCGGATCGCAGTCGTGCTCGCTGCGGGCCAACAGTTGCCCCAGGCCGTCGGTGACTTCCTTCAGATCCGGCAGGAAGTACTCCATCCACGGCGCCCACGTGAGATCCGTGTTGTAGAAATTCTCACACGTATACGAGCAGTACACCTCGAGCATCGTGCTTCCGTCGAGCATGGTCTCCCACAAGAAGCGGGGCAGGCCGATGGGATCACGCCTCCCGCTGTTGTATCCTCCGAACCAGTTGCCCCGGAGCAGGTCCCTGGGGGCCAGCGACCGCAGCAGCGTGTTCTGGTCAGTGCGCCGGTAGGGGCCCCAGAACTCCAGATCCCTGATTGTCAGCTCCATCTCGCCGGGCACCGAACCCTCGGCGCCGACCTTGCCTGTGGGGTCGACGCCCCTAATGACCTCGCGGCAGTAGTGGTGCCAGTGCGCGTAGAGATACTCGCGGAAGGCCTCGCTGTCGTGGTAGCGGGCGAACTCCCGGCCGACGCCAGCTTCCGTAGCCCCCACGGGCTTGGCCTCGGCGAAGGTCTTATATTGTGTGCCCCAAGTGGCATTGAGCGCCTCCACCGTCGGGTAACGGCCCTTGAGGAACTCGACGAAGGCCTCGTGCTCGTTCTCATGCAGCCCGCCCTCACTGGGGATGAAGTTCTCGTCGCCCAGTGAGTACGTGAGGGGAGAGTAGGGCATTGACTGAGTCGCTCGCTCGCGCAGGCTCTCGGCGAACTCGGCGTCGGCCTCGATCTTGCCCAGGCGTCCGTCCGTCCAGTTGATCCGTGTCACGTAGGGCACGGCGTGGAAGTCCTCGCGTGCGATGGTCGACGGCCGACGGCCCTCATGAATCCCCTCGCCGTAGTAGTGCAGGATAGTGTTAAAGCCGGTCTGGTGAAGCCTGACGCCCGCGAAGTGTCCGAAGATGCCAGGCAGGTTGCCCCACACGAGCGCCGGGAAGTCGTCGTCCACCGACTGGAAGACGAAGAACTCCTCCTCGGCCTGGTCCATCACAGTCTGCTCCCTGTGGAGGGCCACGCGTGCTCGCCCAGCAAGGCTCACACTGCCCTCAAGCGGCAGGCTGAACTCTCGCGAAGCGCTACTGTCCTGCACCGGGAACTCCCGGTGGACGAAGCGACGGCCGTAGTTGTCCAGAAGAGTCACGGCAAGCCGCCAGCCCGCTCCGACGCAGGGCGCAGAAAAGTCCACCCGCCCCGTGCAGGGCTCGGACCTGTCGAAGCTCAGTCTCGCCATCTCGACCTTGGCTATGCGCGGCTCCGAGGCGACGATCAGCGCGGCGCTAGCCCAGCCTTCCACGCCCCGGTCGCCGACCAGCCGCAGGTCGAGGAAATGTGTGCCACCCGAGAGCTGGGGCAGATCAATGCTTAGGTTCGCCTCACCCGGGGCGAGCTTCTGCGGCAGCGACGTCTCGTGCTCCTTTTCGCCCCACTCGTTGCGTACGCGCACCTCTAGCTTGCCCTGAACCGCCTGGGCAGCAGCATTCCTGACCTTCACCTGCAGGGCGTGGTCGGACGCGTCGCTGGGCAGGGCGAAACCCTCGGCGGGCAGGCCCTCAAACCGCACGGCTGGCTCGCGTCCCGCGGCCCACAGAAGTGCCTTGGCGACGAGCGACTGGTGGTAGTCGTACTCTGTCAGCGTGCGATAGGTATAGAACTCATGGGGCGTGAGGCAAAACCCGCCCGCGATCCTCACGGGCGACTGGATTCCGTAGTCAATCTGCACGATCCGCCCCTTGCCCAGGCGGTAGCCCTGTACAAGCTTGCCTGCGACGTCCGTCCAGCCGTCCAGCTTCATCTTCTCCAGGAAGGTTGTGCGGTAGAAGGTCAGCCCGGCCAGGGGAACCTCGCGGGCTATCGCCGCGGCCTCCTCAAGTGGGTGTTTCCACATGGACTCTAGGGCCTCGCGCCTGTAGGTGAGCACCAGCCCTGCACCCTCTTTGACGCGCCTGAGTATCTCGTACTGAAGTTGTATGGGGAGCTTGGCCACGGGGAAGTTGGCCAGTACGTAGACATCGTAGGGCCGGCGCAGCTTGCGCAGGATCGCGTACTTCTTCTCCTCATTGGACGTGCCCAGAATCTGTGCCACATAGTGGCTCTCGTCGCCGAGGGAGTCGTAGTAGATAGCCGTCTCGCCGCCGGGCTCCAGGTCCAGTCGCTGGGCCAGCTCGGTGACGTCCCTAGCGGCATGGGTCGGGGCAATGAAGAAGGCGCGCAGCTTTCCCCCGGCCAGCGGTGTGGCCCAGTCACTGTGAGGTGTCTCGTAGCCGAAGTGGAACTCGTTGTAGTACTCGCCCGGCAGGCGTTGCGCCTGCGAGAAGCCTACGGCAAGGATAGAGACAAGTGTCGCGACTGTGCCCAGGGCCAGCGGTCGAGTCAGGGTCATTAATCTCCCTCCCAGGACCTCACGGCCGCCTAGGCGCACCCGAGAGCGCTGTAGGCCCGGCTGCCAGCCGCCTCAAGGCCCATCCACCCTCCGCCGACCCCCTAGGTTCGTCCGCCGTGAGTAGGTTGTGTCGCTCACCGTCGGTGGTAACCTTCGCTCGGCTGTGGCCCGGACCTTCCAGAGTCGACTGCCCGGAGTCTAAGGCAGGGCTTCGGTCTCCCGATGCGAAATCACCTCTTGGCCTGGTCACCTGTAACGGGCTGCGGTGGACTTCCCCAAAGGTCCCCAAGGCTGCTACAATACCTACCGGGTTTTCCCCGCTTGGCGGTGGGAGTAGAGTGTCTGCCACTGGAGGTCGCAGCTGCGCAGAGCTAAGGGCGGTAGGGGCGCCCTGGTGCGCAAATGGGAGCACTTGCATGACCGGCGTTCCGGTCCAGAACAATCAGAGCATGCTGAGGGCGAGGAGTTTCCTGCTCGGAGCACTTTTGATTCCGGCGGTGAGCTTCTGGGTAGCCGGCATTGAGAATATTTACGGTGGGCGCCCTACCTATCTATCCATCTTCTTCCACGCTGTCATCCTCCTGGCCGCTCTCGTTGGCCTCAACGCGCTGCTCAGGCTCCTCTCGCCTCGCTTGGCCTTCACGCGAGCCGAGCTGTTACTCGTTTACGCCATGATTGGATCGAGCAGCGGCATAGTGGGCGACCAGTTCATGGCGATCCTGATCCCGTCCCTCGCTCACCCCTTCCGCTATGCCACGGACGCCAACAAGTGGGAGGATCTACTGCTTCCGTATCTACCGTCCCACGCCGTGGTCTCGGATCCCGTGGCCGTGCGCAACTTCTACGAGGGCGATTCCACACTCTATCTTATGGCCAACCTGAGGCCCTGGCTCACGCCGGGGCTGCTGTGGGCGAGCTTCATCGCTGTCACCCAACTAATGTGCCTGGGCATCAACGTCCTCATCCGGCGCCAGTGGACTCAGTATGAGAAGCTCAGCTTTCCTCTCGTGGTTCTGCCGATGGAAATGACGGCCCCGGGGCCCACGTCCATGTGGCGCAATAAGCTGATGTGGATCGGCTTCGCGATCTCGGGCGGCATCGATTTGCTCAATGGCATGAGCACTTATATCCCTGCCATCCCGCAGATTCGCGTCAAGAACAGGTGGCTTAACTTCTCTCCGCGTTGGGCGGCGCCTCTGTCCACCACCGGCATCGCCTTTTATCCCTTCATCATCGGCATCGCCTTCCTGCTACCGCAGGACCTGACGTTCTCGACCTGGTTCTTTCTGCTCTTCTTCCGCTTCCAGCGGTTCTTATTTTCGGCTCTGGGCTACCCGTCGCCCTATCCCTGGACCTCGACCGGCATCAGTACGGTGCCGGCCATGCTCGAGCAGGGCATTGGCAGCTACATTGCAGTGGTGGTCTTTGGGATCTGGGCGGCCCGCCGGCACCTAGCGTCAGTATGGGATGCCCTCTGGCAGGGATCAGCGTGGAAGGAAGAGACCGGCTCGGGCGAAGGCCACGTCGAAGCCTTGGAGTACAGAGTAGCGGCACTTACGATCCTTGTTGGGCTAGTCCTCACCACGCTCTTTGCGGCCAGCCTTGGTATGCCGCCGGTGATCGGCTTCGCCTACATGGTACTCTATCTGGTCATCAACACTGCCATCACCAAGATACGTGCGGAGGCCGGCGCGCCTACCCACGGATTTCACTTCGCGGGTCCAGATCACATCCTGCTGACTGTCATTGGGCCCAAGAACATGTCCACCCGCGAGATGGTCTCCTTTGGCCTGATGTTCGGCTTCAACCGTGCCTACACGGGCGTGCCGATGCCCCACCAGCTCGAGGGCATGAAGATGGGGGAGATGTTGGGAGCGCCCCGCCAGAGATTCACCGCTGGTGTGGCCCTGGCCGCCGTTCTGGGCTCCTATGCTGCGGTGTGGGCACTTCTCCACCTGTGTTTCCGCGAGGGCGTCGAGCTGATGGGGCATCCAGTGAAGGATCTGTCGCCGGGCGGTTGGCAGCTCGTCAATGCCTGGCTCAACGACCCCAAGGGACCCAACTGGCCAGGCTTGATCGGCATAATCGTCGGATTTTTGTTCTCGTCCTTCCTAATGGCCATGCGTTTCCGCTTCGTCTGGTGGCCCTTCCACCCCATCGGCTACGCCATTGCCGCCGATTGGACGACTGGCCTCATCTGGCTACCCCTGCTCATCGGCTGGACGTGCAAGACGCTCATCATGCGCTACGCTGGCCCGAGAACTTATCGCAACTCCTTGCCACTGGCTCTGGGGCTCATCCTGGGCGAGTTTGCCTTGGGCGGCTTCTGGTCGGTCCTTGGCATGATCACACGTAAGCCCCAGTATGCCTTCTGGACGTAAGCTTGCGAGCATGGTGTGGGCCGACTGCGGCCCATCCACTGAGGACAGTTGCCTACGCGGGGTCAAGCTGATACCCTCGGACCCGGCGGATCGCAGGGCCGGGATATTGGCTGTTGAAGCCTCCAGCCGAGCATGACGATCCTGCCTACCGCTGGGAGGTGCCACTGCCGATGATTGCACAGAGCCGGTTACCACTACCCCTCTGGTTACTTATCTACTTTGCGGCGACGGAAATCATGCTCCCTGGCACGCAGGCCCAGGTCGCGGGTGTGCTGACAGGCGACGTCACGCCTGCCTACCGGTGTGACGTATGCGTCCTGGGAGGCGGCCCCTCGGGCACAGCAGCGGCCATCGCGGCCGCTCGCAATGGTACCCGCACTCTGCTCATCGAGCAGCTCGGCTACTTGGGAGGCACGGCCACGGCGGCTGGCGTCAACGTATTCATGACCTATCAGCACTCGGGTGGCATCCTGCGCGAGGTGCTCCAGCGGCTCGACGCGATAGGTGGACGGCGCGGAAGCTGCTTCGACATCGCCAAGTACGAGGTTGTGCTTGACGAAATGGTACAGGAGGCGGGCGTGAAGGTGCTCTTTTACACGCGAGGCGTCGCGGCCCTTACCGCCCCGGGGCGGCCCTGGCGCGGGCAGCCGCGCAACACCATCAGCCGTCTGCTCATCCATAATAAGTCGGGACTGCAGCTTGTCCAGGCGAAGGTCTTCATTGACTGCACGGGCGACGGGGACCTGGCGAGTTGGGCTGGGGCGCCCTTCGAGGTCGGGCGCCCGGAGGACGGTCTTACCCAGCCGATGACCATGGTCTTTCGCATGGGCGGCTGCACCTTCAAGGGCGGCTCGATCTCTCAGTACCCGGGCCTCGAGGACTACTGGGCGAGCTACGCCTTCAACCCGAATCCGGGCGAGATTACGCTGAACATGACCCGGATTCACAACCGCAGCGGCCTCAGCGGGGAGGGCATGACTCAGGCAACTATGGAAGGCCGCCGCGAGGTACTCAAGGCTGTAGAGCTTCTCACAAAGAACGTGCCGGGCTTCGAAAACGCCTACCTGCTGGACCTGCCTGAGCAGATCGGCGTGCGCGAGACGCGGCGGATCCTGGGTGCCACGGTTCTCACAGGCGAGCAGTGCGTCAAGGGTATGGAGCGAGGTGACGCCATTGCTCGCTGCCAATATCCCATCGACATCCACAACCCCACGGGGACGGGCGCGACCTGGTTCAAGTTGCAGAAGCCTTACGACATTCCCTACCGCTCGCTGATCCCGCGTGGGGTGGATAACTTACTTGTGGCCGGGCGGCCTATCTCTGCCGACCACGTGGCCCACAGCTCCCTGCGCATCCAGCCCACTTGCTATGCGTTAGGCCAGGCTGCAGGGACAGCGGCCGCGCTGTGCGTACGGCGGAGTGTTGGCCCATGGGAGCTTGCGCCGTACTTGCGCGACCTGCAGGCACTGCTTATACGACAGGGGGCTGACCTTGGGCCTACCGCGGCACGCCGCCTTGGCCTGGAAGACGAGTGGGAGCGGTGGCAACTGCGCTATCAGCGGACGGCCGGTTCAGTACCGGTCGATGGCTTCAGTGATATACCGAAGGGCGACCCGGCCTACGACGCGGCGATGGGCTTGGCGCGGCTGGGCGTCTTCCACGGCTATGGCGACGGGGTTTTCGGAGCGCGCGACACTGCCACCGTCGCCATGGCGCTGGTTGTGTTCGAGCGCGCGCTGGAGACAGGCGAGCTAGGCGACCGGACGCCCAGGCCCTCGTCTCTGCCCGACCGGCTAACCGGCTCATGGTGGTCAGGCCCCCTGGCCGTCCTAGTGACGCGAGGCGTGGTGCTACCCGAGGAGCTGGAGGCTCTGGAACCCAACGCGCCGGCTACGGCCGATCTGCTGCGGGTTTGGGCGCTGCGTGCCTTTCCGTCGCTAACGGCGGAAGACCTGAAGGTACTGGAGGCCGTGGCTAACCCATCGGCAGTGACACGGGCCGAGCTTGCCCGCCTGGTATGGCAGGCCGTCAGGGACCTCGCGGACTAGCGCTTCGGAGTGGCCTGCAGACTCAGGAGCAGGCCCAAGGTCCTTCGCTGACAAGAGGGAGACTGGGTAGCTCCTGCCAGAAAGCTGTGTAACCTGCGCGGCCCAAAGGGAAACAGATTCGTGCACCAGATTCAGAGGATGAAGCGCGCCGTCTGAATGTGGGATCCCCTGCTGGCCCGGGGCGAAAAGACATCAATGCGTGGGACAAGTACAGGTATACGTCCCTGGATGGGACCGAGTGATACAAGCCTGGTGTGAAGTTCTGTCGGAAGCACGGGAGCGCAACATGAGCTAGCCTCAGAGCCAGGCCGTAAATCCTGGAAACACCAAAAGCCGGCATAGAGTAGGCCGACGCCTACGTCATCGTGGCGGCAGATAAGTTGTTCCGGGACAGCCGCGCGAGAGGGCAATCCTACGGCCCGGCAGCACCACGGAGCTACACCCGCATCGGTACGCGCGCGGGTCCTGGCCCAACTCGTCCTTCAAATCGTCCCACATTTCTCGCGTCTCGGTGCTGATGTACAGCGGCACTTCCTTGTCCCAGCGTCTCACCTGTTGAATAAGAAAGCTATAGATCTCGCGCCGTACGTGGGGAGGGAAGGGGCCGCAGGCGGAATCCTTCATCTCCTCTGCCGTGTCGCGTGCGGCCTGCACGTAGGCCTGGTCCAGCAGGTCCAGGTCGATTTTCGACGCCAGCGTATCAAGCGTCATCCACATGATGACGCAGAAGCCCACGGACTCAGGTTGAGTGAGCCGGAACATTTGCTCGATGATGGCCGCGTACTCCTCGCGCCAGTTGCGCACGGGGATAGTGGGTTTGAACTTGAAGCGCACTGGCACACCCATCGCCTGGCACTTGCGTGCGGCCTCGATACGGTCTAGGGCGCTGCCGGCGCCCTGCTCAAGGTCGCGCGCCACGGCCTCGCAGGTGGTGCTCCAAACCCCGATGAGGCGATCCCGGTGCTGCAGGTCTGCAATCCAGTCTACATTGGAGCTAGTCGAGTGGAAGTAACCATAACGACCCTCATACTGGGCGAGCTTCGTGGTGAACAGGTCGATGCAGCCGTACTCCGGCTCGAAGGCTATATGGTCCGCATCCCAGCCAATCATTCTGAAGCAGCGCTGCCACGAGTACTCGTGAACCGTTGGGCCCACAGCCTGCTCCATGAAATCTTCGAGATTGACGCCGATGGCAATGAACTTGCCGAACTTACCATCCCCACAGTACTGGCAGCCGTGCGGACAGCCGTTCATTGTGCCGAAATCATGGGTAGGCCAGCAGACCCAGTTCACGCGCCAGTCGTTCTCGCGTTGGTGGAAGGGGCGCACAGGATCGATATGCCCAAGGATCTGGTGCACGTAGCCTGCTGTGTTCTCCGGGCAGCGCTTCAGGATCGGAGTAATATCGGGGTACTGCCCGCTCAGCTCTTGGACTGTGAAGACCAACGGCCTCAGATAGCTGAGCGGCACACTCTCGGGCTTCTGTTCGGGCGGCCACAGGCCCTGCAGTTCTGCAACTACTTCGGGCAAATTGGCCTCGTTGATCTCGACGACATCGCCAAGTCCCCGGTCGATCGCACTCAGCATCCGCTCCATGCGTGCCAGACACCTGGGGTCGTCCTGCACTCGGTCAAGTGCGAACACCTTCAGAGGCTCAAGCTTGTACATGTCGCGACATCTCCTCGTAGGCAAAGTGAGTAGCGCGCGGCCAGGTGATCCTGCAGGGCAGGCGAGCGACGGCTGTAATCAGCGATACTCCGCAACCTTGACAGGCGCGCCGCCTTGCGCAGCTGACTCCACTACCGCAAAGCATGCAGCCATAGTGTTAAGATTATCGTGCGCATCGACAGGAGGCAATGTATCGTTTAGGATCGACTGCACAAAGGCCTCGCACTCGCCATAGATCGAGGCTGGGAGTGGAGGCAGGGGCAGCGGCTCGAAAGCCCATTCCTCCTTGGGTTTCCCGCTCGTGCGACAGATCTGGCCCTCCAGCACCGTCCCGGCCGTACCGTAGGCAGCAAGCGTTGTCCTGGCCGGGCACTTGCAGCCGCTTGAGACCAGTGCCCGGCCAATGGCGCCCGATGCGAACACGAGCTGGGCGATGATACAGTCATCCGTCGGCTGCTCCTCGAAGGCCAAGTGATTGGCGTAGGCGCTTACCTCTACGACGTCGCCTGCAATGAATCGCGTCAGGTCCAGGGCATGGCAACCGCCCAGGAAGGGATGACGTATGCTGGGGTCGTTGCGCCAGTTCCCGGCGCCGCCCACGCCCTCTAGGTTGTTCCAGTACTCCGAGTCCACATAGAACACCTCGCCGACCTCGCCCGCCTCTACGGCCCGCTGGACTGCAACATATCGATCAGTGAAGCGGTAGCTCTGGCCAATCATGAGCTTGCGGTTGGCACGATCGGCCGCCTGAACCATCCGCACGCACTCGTCCCACGTCGGCGCCATCGGCTTTTCGCATAGCACGTGCTTGCCCGCCTCTGCGGCCGCGATCGTGAGCGGCGCGTGGAAGTTGTCGGGCGTAACCACATTGATGATATCAAGATCGTCGCGTTCGATCAGTGCCTCTGGCTCAGTGGTTGTGAAGAATGCTCCCGTCTCGGCGGCGAGACGTTGCAGTGTCGCCTCGTCCTTGTCGCACAGGGCGACGAGATCCACCTGCGGGTTGGCTGCGTAGGCGCGCGCATGCGCAGCCCCCATCCGCAAACCGATGACTCCGGCTCTCAGCTTGTCCATGGATCGGCTCCTTGTTCTTCAGCACTACAACAACAAACCAGGCCGCACCAGGAGCGGCCTAGGTGTCTCGTTCTAGACCAACGCAGAAAGCTAGCGCTGGCCGACAACGGGGTGTGCTTCGCCAAGGGCGCCGGCATACCTCTTGCCGGACCTCGCGGCGGAGCACTAATACGGGCAGATGGTGGGTGGGGCGGCACGCAGTGGAGAGAAACGCTGGATCGAGTGGACGAAGACGGCCGTAGCGACGAGGCGGAAGCGTATTGCACGGAAGGCTACTTCGGATCGGCCACGCCGGCAACCTGTACGTACGCATCCTCACCGTCTACCCAGGAAGTGCAAACACGGCGATTCAGGAGACCGAGCTGCCGCTGGCCAGAGCCTAGCCAGCGGGCCTCTCCGCAACTGAGCCTATCGCCTGAGGCCCTCCGCCCCGCGATTCAAAGACCTGTAGGGCTCGTCCAGGGGAGAAGACTATGAGGGTCTGGCCCACGATGTAGGTAATCCAGATGGTCTCGCCTTGGAGGTCCCACTGAATACCGCGCAAGGCTTCCGCACCGAGAATCACGTCCGAAACCATGAAGAGCACGCCGCCAACGGCCAGGCCCAGGAACCGACAGTCCTGCGCCGCAAGGCCCGCGGCCC
>JAKORR010000831.1 GCA_029777735.1 Armatimonadota bacterium
CGGGCGGTGGTGACGGACTTTGGGATTGCTAAGGCTGCCGATGGGACGATGATGACGGCGACGGGGATTGCGCTGGGTCTGGCCTGCACGACCTGACTCAGCTGCAGCTGTCGCTCTGAACCTGAAGAGCAGAATAAAGTCAGCGCTCCTGGAATAGCGGCTGAAGCGCACCTCATAGAGCCGATCCCGCGCAAGATGCCAGGTCTCAGCTCCTGGGGCCACGTAGACCTGTGGCTGCTTCCCGTCGCTCCATAGGGTCACCCTCGCCACCCTCGTCCTGAGCAGATCGTAGTCTCCTTGTGTCTTGATGTTGTAGGTGATAGTGTCCGGACCGTTGTTCGACGCCCTGCCGATAGCTCGCCCAGGCATGACGTGAAGGGCGATGCCGGGTTCCGTTGCCCGCAGCCTAAGTTCCCGTCCATTAAGAGTCACCTCCACCGATGTGTGCGTTGGCTCCGGTGGCCCAGCGTGGGGCGGTGCCGACACCGAGCTCCGGCTTGACACAGATAGCGACTCCGTACCCGCTGAGGAAACACCGTAGGGAGGACCGGCTGGCACAGCATGTGAGGCCAGTACCCCCTCGCCAGTTGCCTGGAGTCTCTGAGCGTAGTTGGCCTCTGCCGCGTTCTGGGGGGTAACAGCGGCCGTGCCCGTTTTCTCCCGGTGCGCGATTCGCGGCCAGGACGCCACGATGCCACCAAGGCCAACCAGGACCAGAGCCAGTCCCAGCAGAACCACGTCACACCGCCTATGTCGTCTGGGCTCTCGCGTTCGTACTGGCTGGGTCTCATCCCTGGTGGGAAGCACGCGCGTACCGGTGCCACCGGCAGCCGTTCTGTCAGCTCCCTGCACGCCCGCCACGACCACGGTCACGTTGTCTTCGCCGCCTCTTTCCACGGCCATCCGCGCAAGCCGTTCCGCTGTTCCCTGTAGGCTCTCGCCTTCGCGGAGCGCCCTAACCATTTCCGTCTCCGACACGTACTCATACAGGCCGTCGGTGCACAGGAGGACGTTGCTTCCTGGCTTGAGCTGCCACACCTCGACCGAAGGAACGCTCCGCTCACCGATCCCCACGGCCTGTGTGAGTTGGCTCCGGAACGGCGACCGCAGGGCAGCGTCAGCGTCTACATTCCCCTTCCGCACCTGATCGGCGATCCAGGTGTCGTCCTCGGTCACTTGCTCGATGTATCCGTGGTGGACGATGTAGGCGCGACTGTCGCCAACGTGGCCTACGTAGCAGCGGTCGCCCCGCAGAAGAGCGCAGGTCAGAGTCGTGCCCGGAGACATCGAGCCGCCGTCTGAGTCCAGGGCGCGGACAGCGTCGTGGGCATGCGCGAAGGCTTTCTCTACCGATGCAAGTACCTCTGCATCATCGCTGCCCCAGGCCCAGGATTCTGTACTGAGGTGCTTCACAAAGCTCTCAGCTGCTACCGTGCTTGCTTGCTTGCCGCCTGCATGCCCTCCCATCCCATCGGCCACCAGCAACAGCAGGTCCCAGGCACCATACTGAGCCCCGAGCGCCAGAGAGGTGTCCTGATTGTCGGATCTCACACGGCCCCTATCGCTGAATGCGCCGTGCTCCCAGACGATGCGTCGTTTCACGATGCCTGACCCCTTCGCGCTGCCTTGGCACAAGCTTTCAATAGATTGCCTATTTCACGCTGCGGAACTCCAGCGTGACCTCTCCCAACTGGATCTGGTCGCCATTGCTCAGCGGCTGTCGGTCCACTTGCTTGCCATTGACCTTCGTGCCTTGCTGGCTGTCGTTCTGTATCACGAACTGGCCGTGCTCCAGTACGAGCGTTGCGTGCTGGCGGGACACGGTCCTGTCCGTGAGCCGGATATCCGCGCCATCGGCCCGTCCGATGGTGATCTGTGCCTTTCCGAGAGGGAAGATTCTCCCCGCAAGCTCGCCGGTGACCACATGGATCTCACACCCGGTGAACATCTCCGTGGGCATGCTGCCGATGTCCACTGCGACGGTGGGAGCGGGACCGACGTCAGGGACCTGGAGTTCAGCAAGTGGAAGAGGAAGATGAACCACTACCTTGCTCAGGCCCAACTGGATCTCTGTGCCGTCTGCCACTTCCGCTTGGGCGCGGTGGACTGGCTTGCCGTTCACAACGGACCCGTTGCGGCTGTCATCTACGTACAAGAGCCTGCCATCGTTAGTTAGTTGGAAATAGCCATGGCGCCCCGAGACGGCGTCGTCCGAGGACAGCCTGATGTCGCCCTCTGTGCGCCCTATGACGACCTCTCGGCCAGCGAGGGGGAAATGCTGGCCCGAAGCAGGCCCCTCGACTACCTCCAGGGAACCCCATGCCTCAAGAGTCTGGCCGAGGGCGCCGGCTGGCGCCGGTTCCCTAGTGCCCGACCTCACTATCGTTTCGTCTAAAGGCATCTGCCCAGTGGGTCCAACCGCCCCCTGGGCCTGCACGAGCCTCTGGCGCTCGGACTCCGCCTGCTCCCAAGCTAGACGCGCCATCTCCTCTCGCTTGAGGCGGTTGGACCGCACTCCAAGGGCGATACCCAGTATGACAGCGAGCAGGATAAACCCACCGCCGGCCGCATACAGGACCCATGTAGCTTCGTCCTCGGTGGCAGGGGCTGGTTCCGGCGGAGGCGCTGGCTCGTCAAGCGCAATGGGAGGCTCCGGTTTGCCGAGAGATGTCTGTGGCGGCAGTCGCTTCTTCTCGGTGATCATAATTTCACCGTTTTGGTCCACGACATAGCCGATAACGACGTATGTATGAGCTAAAGGTGGTAGTTCGTCTGTCATGACAACGACTACGTCGCCATTCGCGTCCGTTAGTGCGTAGGAGGTAGTCGTCGTCTGCCTGCCTGTGACTCGCCCAGCTATTCCCTTCACCATGACGACCTCATTCATCTGCCGAGGTAAGTCGCGCACGAAGCTCTCTGTTACCTGCCGCGGCGGGGTTGCCTCCTGCGCCCAAGTCTGGCCCGAAACCAACGCAACAGCCGCCATGGCGACACTGATAACCCCGATCTTGTGGCACATCATATCTCATCCTCCGTTGATCCTGGCTTACCCATCGCTCCGCCGCGCAGTGAGCGCCAAGTAGGCAATGGCAGTGGTGACAGCAAACAGGACACCGAGTATCGCGAAGCTCGCAGGAACAGACCGGTCGAAGGAAGCACGCCTGAGAACAGCCGTGGTAAGACTGCTCTCGTAGAGCTCGTTCAGCCCGAGGGTCGCGCCAAGGCCGCCAAAGCACCAGTTGGAAAACGCCAACCAACTAAGTGCCTTCATCACCGGGCCTGCCTCCTCGACCGCTACGAACACTCCACAGAAGACGAGCTGTGGCAGGAGAACAATGGGCGTAAGGCTCACGGCCTGGTCGGGCGATCTGGCGAAGGCAGATACGAGGAGACCGAGAGCGGCTCCGGCTGTTGAAGTGAGACCCAGAAGGAGGAACACTGTCAGAACACCTCTCCCTCCGGCGCCCCCGAACCACTCCGTGTCAGCACCCACAAATCCCACAAGCACCAACGATTGCAGAAAGCCTATCAGCAACAGAAGGAGCAACTTGGACAGAAGGTACGCGCAACTATTGAGGCCGAGCGTCACCTCCCGCGTGTAGACGCTACGCTCCCGTACGAACTCTTTGGCGGCATTAGACGTGCCAAACCACAGGGCCGCCATCGTGAGCAAGCACAACAGCGCGACAGAATGCCCAAGGTGTTCCCCCACCTTGAAGGTGTCTGACGGAAACACAGCCACTAGTACTACAGCGATCACCGGGCTCTGCAGCGACAATAGAGCCACGTTGCGGACGTCGCCTCGCAGCACGGCCGCGTAGCGACTGGTCAGGACTGCGAGTTGCCGCCAGAAACCCACGCGCCGCCACGACGCCGAACCCTGGGTCGTCGGTCGTGTGCTGCTAAGAGGTCGGCTAACGTACCGGTGGAACAGCTCCGACTCTCGGAAGCGTGTCTCCAGAACGGTAGGATTAGTCAGCTTGCTGTACAGAGCCTCCACTTCGTCCACACCGAAGTACGCTGCAAGCTTCGACGGAGGGCCGTAGTAGACCATCCTCCCTCCACAAAGCACCAACACACGATCGCACAGGTGCAGACTGCGCGCGACATGAGTGCTGAACAACACGACGTGGCCTTGATCAGCAAGGCAACGACACAAGGTCATGAACTCGCTTTCCAGGCCGGGGTCCAAGCCCGACGTAGGCTCGTCCAATACGAAGATTGGCGGCTGTGTCAGCAACTCGACCGCTACACTCGCCCGCTTGCGCTGGCCGCCACTGAGCAGCCGGATCGGCTTGTGGAGCTGATCACTCAGTCCCGACAACTGGGCGGCACGCACGACGCGACGTGTCGTTTCCGACAGCTCCTGTTTGTCGCGAAGACGGAGTCGGGCGGAGTAGTAGAGTGCATCCGCGACCGTCAGCTCAGGGTGCACAATGTCGTCCTGAGGCACGTATCCGATCCAGGTCCACACAAGTGCAGGAAACAGAGCCAAGTCGAAGCCGTTGCACAGGACTCTGCCTGTGGTCGGTGGGAGCTGCCCCACCAGTGTGCGGAGAAGGACAGTCTTACCGGCTCCGCTAGGCCCGATCAGGCCTATCATCTGTCCCCCATAAGCGCCAAAGGTGATCTCCCGAATAAGTGGACGCCTGGGCGTGCCGGCCGTCACCACGCTCACACCCAAGCACTCAAGGCGGAGACCACCTTCCTGCCCACCACCAAAACGGCTTAAAACCACCGGCCAGGGTAAGACAGCGTCCCCCAGACGCACGCTGTCACTCGGGCTCACTTTGCACACAGCCACGCGTTGCCCGTTCACCAGTGTGCCGTTGGCGCTCCCCAGGTCCTCGATGATGTAGTAGGAGTTGTCCTGAACAAGGCGAGCATGCCGACGCGACACCGAGGGGTCACTCAGACACACATCACAAGCAGGATCTCTGCCTATGTAGAGTACCTGCACTGCACTATCACCCGACTTCACAAGGTGTCCATAGCCAACAGGGCAGGAGTATTAGCATCGAACACCTACAATTCCGCAGCCCCCGACCACAAGTAGACCGCCTTGTTGAGAATAAATCCATAAAAGCTACAAATCACATACAAAAGCCACAACTATCATGCAATCAACCGGCTTCTTGGTCATCGGTAGCAGATTGCCCAAAATGCCGTGCTACCACGGAACCTTGCGCTTTTAGCGCTGGCAGTATGTGAAGAGTGAGCACCCCAGGAGCGCATAGAAGGAAGCACAGCTGAACAACCGTACAACTCCAGCACGCATATGCTTACACTCTGACTCTATGGCCTCTCCTCGGTAACTACTTACCTTGCTCTCATTGCTGCTAAAGCAAGCGATGCTTGGGCTGGGGCAAGGTTGGCTACAATTGTAGCTCCTCCCCCAAAAATGTCAAGACTACGGAGGAACCGGCCGTCTTCCCTCGTTTTCTAGACCAGTGAGAGTGAGAGGATTACAACCTCCCTGCTGCTGTGTGGGCGGAGGGATGGCGTAGCCCGACCGGAGCCCACAGCTCGCCCGCGCCCCCACGCCCACACCTTTTGCCATACACAACTAATAGAACGTAACTGGCAGATTGGGGCTTGAAAATGTGGCGGGGGGTATAATTGGGGCCGAACTTGACCCGCATCGCCCGGCGCATCAGCGCCAGGGCGGGCAAGGTTGACCTATCCCCCTGAAATCAGACCGGGTGAAGTGAGAGGATCCGAGTAGAATAGGGTTTTGAAGGAGGATCCTCTCATGAAGAGCAGGCGGTACAGCGAGGAGCAGATTGTGCGCATTCTGGGGGAGATCGGCAGTGGCAGGTCGGTGGCGGAGACGGCGCGGCAGTACGGGGTGGCGGAGGCCACCATCTACCGGTGGAGGGAGAAGTTCGGGGGGATGGAGGTGTCGGA
>JAKORR010000077.1 GCA_029777735.1 Armatimonadota bacterium
GCCTCGGGACTAGGCGGTACAGCCCTCTACAGCGGCGGATCCCACCAAACCTGCGCCTCTGGGCTGCCGGTGAAGGTTGACTTCTTCATCCACTTAGCGTGACCGTCGAAGAATCCGACGTTGCTCCCGCCGTTGTGGGTGTCGCTAACCGCCGACGCTCCATAGTCGTCACCAGCGCCCGGGATACACCAGACAAGGCTGCAGAAGCGGTATATCTCGGCATACCAGATCTTGTTCGCCGGCTGCGATATGGTGGACAGCTTGACGCCCAGGGCGTCCACATTGAGACCGTACCACGAAATGATGAAGTTGGGCCGGGTGCCGCAAGTGCCGCAACTAAAGGCATAGGGCTCCTTGCCGGCCGAAGGGCAGGTCCAGATATTCCGGTTCTTGATATACGGGTCGAGGAACAGCACGTAGCCGATAGTGTTAGCACCGCTGCCGTAGTCTTGCCTATGCAGGCGTTCGTCATAGTCTTGGGCATACATCAAGCTACCGAGAAGAATTTGCTTCATGTTCGACAGACACGAGGACTGCCGCGCCTTCTCGCGAGCCTTGGCGAAGACCGGGAACAGAATCGCCGCCAGGATCGCGATAATCGCGATTACCACCAGCAACTCAATAAGCGTAAAGCCACGCCTCATAACAATCTCCCCCCTCTCTGTGGACGCACACACACGCCTCATCCAGAGATCGTAGTTGTTACTCACCTTGTGACTTTTCTCATCAAGTAGAGTGTAAGATAAGGTATACCTCCCCCTGCAAGATCGTCAAGGGGAGCGGCGAAACTTTCTGCGCCCGAGTCTGTCTCTAAGCCCACACTGGCAGCCATCATCTCAGCAGGAGTCGGAGCTAAGCGCCGTATGACTCGCGAGCAGTTTGAGGCCCGGATCGCCGAGTTGGAGGCACAGATTGAACGCTCACCGGGCCGCCCAAAGACCATACGAACTCTTCCTCCCTCAAAGAACCGAAAGCCCAATCGCGCTAGACCGCAGCAAAGCAAGCGTGGCGCGAAGCAAGAGCATCAGGGCCGCGGCCGGCGTGACTCCCCTTTCCTGTATCTACCACACTTGACCTAGCCCCCTGAAATCAGACCGGGTGGAGTGAGAGGATCCGAGTAGAATAGGGTTTTGAAGGAGGGTCCTCTCATGAAGAGCAGGCGGTACAGCGAGGAGCAGACCACCTGCCCCTAATCCCCCTCTGGTGGGTAGAATAGCGTCCACAATTGCTCCGCGCCCGGCAGCGCCCCTTCCGCGCAGAAGGGCGCCGCGTCGCGCTCGGCCACCATCACCGGCACGGCATCCACCGCCCTGTCACGTCCCTCCCCCCGCAGTCTCACCGCCAGGCTATACGGCCCCCACGGTCGCATCTCCCGCCCGTCTAGCTCACACTCCCACTCGCTCCACAACCCGTCGAAGATCCGTGTCATCCCTCTCCACTCACCCCGTCGCCAGCTCCACTCCACAGCCTCCGCCCGTCCTCCCCGCACAAAGGCCTTGGCTGTCACCTTTACTGACCCCGCCACCATCGGCGGCCTCACCTGCGGCCGCGGTCCTCCCGTGTGCACCCCGCCGATCTTCTCGATCGTCACCTGCGCATCCGGAGCCTGTCCCTGCCAGTAAGACCCGTCGCGCCAGAAGGTCCGCAGCTCTCCCTCCTCGTAGCAGAACAGCCGGTACCCCGGCAGCGTCGGGAAGCCCCAGTGCGGCACGATACCTGTGTACTGCCACCCACACAGCGCGCCTGTGTTGATCACCCGCACGCCCTGCGAGCTCCACTCCCCGCAGCGATGCCAATGGCCCGTAATCGTCGCCAACACGCCGTACTCCCTGAACAGCTTCAGCGCTTCCGGCGCGTTGCTGCCCCTCCACTTGTCGTGCCACTCCTCATCTATCGCCAACATCGGCACATGGTGCGCCACAACCACAGCCTGCCCTCGGCTCGCCTCCAGCTCCTGCGTCAGCCACTCGCGCTGCTCCTCTCCCAGCCGCGCCGGCCAGCTCCCATCCTCCACCCGCAATGTGTCGTCCCACAGCAGCGCTGTCACTGGCCCTAGGTCCACTCGCTGCCGCAGCGGTCCCACCAGCTCCAGTACTGCCGCGTCATCTGCCTCCCCCCACCGGTCATGATTGGCTACCGAGGCGTAGACCGGCGTCTCGCTCTCCCCGGCCAGCTCCGCGTAGACCTCCAGCTCCTCCCGCCGCCCCCCGCAGACCAGGTCCGCCGTCGCCAGAATCCCTGCCGGCCGCGGCTGCAGCCCCCCGATCTCCCCCAGCGCCCAGCGCAGGTTCCCGCTGGCCTCCAGCGGGTTCATCCCGTACTTGCCCACGTGTAGGTCGCTTATCTGCGCGAAGTACATCCGCCCGCTCGCGTCAGACATGGGTTGGTTGTCCTCCCTGCCGCGAGGCTTCCCAGCCTCTGCTTGCGCACCGGAGCCTGTTCTTCTCCTTGCGCCCGCTTACCGCCTCGCGCCCCTACTCGATCTTCTCCGGCTGGCACAGGTGCTCGGGGCTCACGGCGGTGCGCCCGCAGCTATTGCAGATGTACGCTACCGCCAGCACCTTCTCCTTGCACAGGTGCCGCTGATTGACGATCAGCGCCCCACACCATTCGCACTGCTCGTCCTCCTTGTCAACGGGCGTGCACAGGTGGCCGTCCTCGCCCGTCTCCTTCCCGCAGGTTGAGCATACGTGCTTCTTGCGCTCAGACATGCCTTCACACTCCTCGGTTCTCACCCCGTGGTGGGGGTAACAAGTGCCACTAGCCCGCCTATAATACGGCGGCCTCGCCTCACAGGACAAGAATCCTCCCCTCGCCTTCCCTGCGCCTCTCCCCCTTCCTCGACGGCAAGTCCCTGCGTCCAGCCGGCGGTGTAGCCTTATGGCGCCCCTCCCGCCCCGGCCCTGTGGCTTGAATCCGCGCCCCGGCCGTGGTAGACTTAGCACCAGCATTCCCACTCACGACCAAGAAGCACCGGTGCCTCAGCCTGAATCTTTCTGGCCGGCACAGGAAGGATGAGACTATGTTACGGCCGATAGAGGAATATCGCGGCAAGCTCTTCGTCGTAGAGGGCATTGATGGCTCAGGCAAGAGCACGCAGATTCGCCTACTCTACAAGTGGCTGATGGCACAGGGCTACAGCGTATTCTTCTCCGAGTGGAACTCTTCTTCGCTGGTCAAGCGCACCACGCGGCGCGGCAAGAACCGCCGCCTACTCACACCTCTTACCTTCAGTCTCATCCACGCCACCGACTTCGCCGACCGCACGGAGAGGAACATCATTCCTCCCCTGCGGGCCGGCGCGGCGGTGCTAGCCGACCGCTACGTCTACACTGCCTTCGCCCGCGACGTGGCCCGCGGCTGCAATCCCCAGTGGGTCCGCGAAATGTATGCCTTCGCCGCCAAGCCCACGGTTGCGCTTTACTTCCGCGTGCCGCTTGAGGTGGCCGTCGACCGCATTCTCACCGGCCGCCCCGAGATCAAGTGGTACGAAGCAGGCATGGACCTGGGACTGGCGGACGATCCCTACGAGAGCTTCAAGCTCTTCCAGGCCCTCATCCTCAAACAGTACGAGAGAATTATCGACGAGTACGCGCTGACAGTGATTGACGGCACGCTGCCCATCGCCGAGCAGCAACGGCAGGTGCGCGAAATCGTCGAGCCGCATCTGGGCGGCCTGTTGCGCCGCCCCCGTGACACCTGGGCCCCAGCCCTCGAACAGGCCGGTGAGTAGAACATGCGTCCCGAATACTACTGGGTTCCCATACCCCGCCTGACGCTTGAAGACGAGCTGCCCGGCAAGCTTATCGTGCTTGAGGGCACCGACGGTGTCGGCCGCAGCACGCAGATGAAGCTCCTGCGTGACTGGCTCGAAAGCTCCGGCCTAGCTGTCTACGACACTGGCCTGAGCCGCGGCGCACTCGCTGGCCGCCACATCCAGGAGGCTAAGGAAGGCCACACCATGGGTCGGCGTACTCAGACCCTCTTCTACGCCACTGACTTCGCCGACCGCCTCGAAACTGAAATCGTCCCTGCCCTTCGGGCCGGCTATGTGGTCCTCACCGACCGCTACATCTACTCCCTCATGGCACGCGCTGTCGTCCGCGGCACCAACCGCGAGTGGATTCGCAAACTCTACGGCTTCGCCCTCAAACCCAACCTCATTCTCTATCTCAAGATCTCCGTGCCCAAGCTCCTACCTCGCGTCCTCGCCAGCGGCGGTTTCGACTACTGGGAGTCCGGCGCCGACTTCCTCCGCGAGGGGGACATGTACGACGCCTTCGTCAAGTACCAGAGCGCGCTCCTCGAGGAGTTCGACCGAATGGCCGAGGAATATGGTTTCACGGTCGTCGACGCCGACCAGAGCATCAAGGACGTCTTCGACAATCTGAAGACCCACGTCCAAGCCGTAGTGGCCGAGATGATCCCTGGCCGGGCCTTCCTCGACGAGTTCGTTGAGCCTGTCATCCCTATCGAGAGGGAGAGTCCGACCGAGCGCCGTTCCATGGCCGAGACGCTGAGGGACTTCTTCTCATCGCTTCTGGAGGACAACTGACTCTGACCTCTGCAAGCGCCGTTGGCTGCCCACACCCACGGCCAGGCACAACTCTTAGGCCAAGTAGTGGCCCGGTGGCCCTCAAATATATGGCGCAAGGAATAGAGGAATCATAGCCTGTGGCGCGATGTGGCCGCAGCAGCGGCCAGCAAGTGCGTAATCCTCAGCCTCGTGAGGTAGGTAATGTGCAAATGAGCGGCAAGAAAGGACCCTATGTGGGCGTCGATGTGGGAGGTACCAAGATCCTGGCCCTGGTGGTCAATGGCGACGGTGAGGTCTTGGGTCGCCACAAGGAACCCACCAGGCAGAACGGCACACCCTTGGCCGACCAGATCGTGGCCGCCGTGGACGGCGCCCTCAACAATGCCGCGCTCAAGGCCAAGGACCTTGCCGCCATCGGCTTGGCCGTCCCGGGTGTTGTGGACAGCCGCACTGGACGCTTCGTCACGGCCCCCAACCTCGTCATCGACGATCCCGAGGTGGCCAAGCGCGTGCAGGAGCGCCTCGGCATACCTGTCGCCATCGGCAATGACGTCAACCTTGGCACCCTCGCCGAGGTCTGGCTCGGCGCCGGGCGCGGCTTCCGCACCGTTGTGGGCGTCTTCCCCGGCACCGGCATCGGTGGCGGCGTCATCGTCGACGGCCGCCTCCAGACCGGCCCCGAGGACCTCGGTGGCGAGGTCGGTCACATGATTCTCCTCGTCGATGGCCCCCGCTGCGGCTGTGGCTCCCTCGGCTGCTGGGAGGCCCTGGCCAGCCGCAAGGCCATCGAGCGCGAAATTCACGACGCCCTCGCCCGCGGTCGCCACTCCATCATCAGTGCTGCTGCCGCCGAGGGCCCAATCAAGAGCGGCGCCCTCCGCGAAGCCCTCGAAGCCGGCGACGACCTCGTCACTGAGATCATGAAGCGCACCGGCCATTACCTTGCCCAGGGAATCCTCAGCATCCGCCACCTCCTCGACCCCGAGCTTATCATCCTCGGCGGCGGGCTTATCGAGGCCTGTGGCGACTTCCTCCTTCCCCTCATCGAGGCCGAAGTCCGCGCCGACAAGATGAAGGGCTCCCGCGACGAAATGAAGATCGCCGTCTCCAAACTCGGCGACGACGCCGTGGCCCTTGGTGCGGCGGCCTTGGCGGCTCAGGGCGACGACGCCCACGGCTCGGTTCCCAATCTCCCCGAAGACCGCCCCCTCACCTACCCCACCATCGAAAACGTCCGCTTCGGCGTGGCGGTCGTCGATGGCAAGGAGCTGGCCTATGACTTCTACCTTCGCGCCGACGGTAAGCTCGGCAAACGCAAGAAAAAGCCCGTGCGCGCCAAGTACGGCACTTCCCACGTCGTGGACCGCGAGGAGCTTGAGAAGGTATGCAAGGGTGAGCCGCGGGTGGTCCTTATCGGCAGCGGCCATCACGACATGGTCAGGCTCACCGACGACGCCCGCCATTATCTCGACTCGCTCGGTGTGTCCTGGCAGATCCTGCCCACTCCCGAGGCTGCTCAGGCCTACAACGAGGCGGGCGGGCCCAAGGCCCTCCTGATGCATGTCACCTGCTAGCAGGCGCCCAGCGCAATTCCCTCTCGGCCCTTGGGCGCCGTGAGTGGAAGCACGAAGCGGACAGGAGCAAGAACCATGGCGAAACCGATTCTCCCTGAGAACCTCTCCCCCAACCTGCGGGCCGGTGTGGCCGCCGGCCTCCTTCTCGATGCCAAGACTACCGAGCTGTCAAGTCACGCCGACCTGGCCATGGCTGGCGATGTGGATGGCGTGCACGACCTCCGCGTTGCCGTCAAGCGCCTCCGCGAGGCCGTGCGGGTCTTCCGCCGCCTGACCCCCGGGAAGGAGCGTGCCCAGGTCCTCCGCATCGCCGACGAGTTCAACGACGCCCTCGGGCGTGTCCGCGAACTTGACGTCCTCATCACCGACGTCCGCGCCCTCCACGACCAGGTCCCCGACGGCCAAGTGATCCTCTCCGTCCTCCTCGATGTCTGGGCCGAAGAACGCCGACGAGCCCACGTGGAGATGGTCTCGGCTTGGGACCGCGCGCTGGGCCGTGGCCGGCTCTTCCAGAAGCTTCGCCGCCTCGCCCGCGCCGCCAAGAAGCGCAAGAAGGACGTCGCCAACCTCCCTCTCGACCAGTTCGCCTACTACGCTGTCGCGGCACGCCTTGAGCGAGTGCTGCAACGCGTGGACGGGGCCCAGAACCCCGAGGACCTGACCGCCCTCCATCGCCTGCGCATCGCCGTCAAGCGCATGAAGTACACCATGGAGCTCTTCCTCACCATCTTCCCGGCTCTGGCCTCTCCCTACAGCGTTGTCACCGACGCCCAAGAGGCCCTCGGCCTGGCGCACGATCACGACGTGCTCCGCTCAGCCCTCCAGCAGTACTTCGAGAACACTGGCCTTTCAGGCGCTACCACAACCGCTGGAATCCTACAGGTGGTAGATCGTCGCCGCGAGGAGCTGTACGCGGCAGCGCGGGAGCGGGCTGCCGCCCTCGGCACAGAAGTCTGGCGGCGCGAGACCCTAGACGCCATCGACTGACCCCCTCCCCCATACTTTACCCCTTGACATATCTCCCGCGCCTGTCTGATAATGACACTGGAGCTTGACAACTCCTGGGGTGATGACGATGCGCAAAGGCTTTACGCTCATCGAATTGCTTGTTGTCATTGCCATCATTGCGATCCTGGCCGCGATCCTCTTCCCCGTCTTCGCCCGTGCCCGCGCCAAGGCCCGCCAGGCAGCTTGCCAGTCGAATTTCAAGCAGATCGGCCTGGCCCTCGCCATGTACTACTCGGACTATGACAGCAGGGCACCGCACGCCATCTTCTGGGCCTCTGTTAGCGGCCAGATCATGCCCTACATCAAGAACACCGAAATCTACATCTGCCCCGCTGACACCGGCGGCGACGTCTTTAAGAACGCCTGTGACCACTGCGGGACCTCCCTCGCTGAGATGGGCACCAGGTGGTTCCCCTCCACCTACACGATGAATCCCTACTGGCGCGGCCAAGCTGAGGACGCGCTGACCCAGGCCATGGACCCAGCGGGTCTCATCGTCGCCACTGACGGACGGCGCTGCTGGGTCCACTACTCAAGCTGGTGCTACGGCACCGAGAACAAGGACCGTGGCTGCGGCGCGGCCATCGGCGTTTGGCACAACGAGATGACCACAGTGCTCTACTACGACGGGCACGTGAAGGCCGAGAAACCGCCTATGGAGGCCGTCGGCGCCAACCACCCATGGCTGCTCAAGTGGCGTCCCGCGCCCGGCACCTGGTAGTGACGAGGACCGTCGATTCCTTGGCCCTTTTGCCCAGCCGGACCCGCGCCCGAAGGTCTCGTCGCTGGGGGCGAGAAGTATAAACACCGGCGTGGTCGTGTGCCTGCGATGATGTTCGCATGCCACACCCGGAAACCGGCGAGAATAGAGGTGAGTGCAGTGCGTTGTAAAACAACTCCGCGCAAAGGCTTTACCCTCATTGAGCTCCTCGTCGTGATCGCGATTATCGCGATCCTTGCTGCGATTCTCTTCCCCGTCTTTGCCCGTGCCCGCGAGAAAGCCCGCCAGGCCTCCTGCCAGAGCAACTGCAAGCAGTTGTGTCTCGGCATACTGATGTACGTTCAGGACTACGACGAGAAGTTCCCTGTGTGGAACCGCAACCAGCCTGCCAATACTCGCCCTCTCGCCCCGCCCGCGGCCATCTTCCCCTACGTAAAGAACGCGCAGCTCTACTGCTGTCCCTCCGGCAACAGTCCGCCCCGCATCTCTGGCCTCCCGGACGGCTGGGACCAGTACGCCTTTGGCTCCACCAGTCCCAAATACATCTTCCCCGGGCCCACAAGCCGTGGCTACGGCTGGAACGACCGCATGTTCTATGAGGGCAACGTAGGCCTTAGCGGCCTGAGGCTGGCTGCTGTCACCATGCCCGCCGAGACCCTGATGATGGGTGATGGCGCCCACATGTGTGGCATCTCGGGGACCTTCGTCTTCGCCAACGTGTGCTGCGACTCGTCCCTGGGTTCGAGTGACGGAAGCCTTAATGGCATAGACGCCGCCACTGGCCAGCCATCCCCCGACAGCTACGGTCGCCACAACGGCGGCTCCAACATCGGCTTCGCTGACGGCCACGTCAAGTGGCTTGGCGACCGCGACATGCTGTCGCGGATCGGAACACTTATGAAC
>JAKORR010000832.1 GCA_029777735.1 Armatimonadota bacterium
CAACAAGCTTGGGTTCTCCTTGAAGGTGATTTGGGAGGACCACCCGGGCGACCCGCCGTGGTGGAGCATTAGGATGGGCCTGCCAGGCGACGCGACGGGCTACGACACCTTGAGTTTCGACCTCTACGTGGAAAGCGTCGAGGGCGACGCTCGCCTGACCGTGTTCCTCTACGAAACCGACGACGACCGTTGGGTGTGCTGGCAGGGCCCTCTGGGGTCAGTGATACGAGGCCAGTGGCAGCGCATCGAGGTACGCCGGGACGAGATGCGTCTGTGGCCGATCGGCAACAATGAGGCGCAGTGGGAGCGGATCCACGGCCTAGCCATTGAGCCGAACAGCGGCAAGGCGGTCTTCTACATCGACGTGCCGCGCCTAAGCGGCCCGGCAGGCGTTCTGGACATCCTCAGCACAGACGACGACGGCCTCAAGCCGTTGCCCGACTGGCACGAGCCGTTGCATGACCCGGGCGGCCCAGGCGCTCTGTACTTTCCCTTCGACTGCGGGCGTCTGGACAACGAGGTCATGCGCGACACACCGCTGAAGCTCGCGGAGCTTCTAGGGCCCGTGGGCGTGCCTATAAGCGGCTACGGGCGCAACGTCCTGAGTATAATCCGCTATTACGCTCAGCACAGGGTGCCGACGGTGTTCTACTCGTCCTTCGGGGCGGGCTACATGCGCTACTTCACGCGGCGACAAGCCTGGGACGTCAACGCCCACGGCCGCAGCCTCAACAGCCTCCCGGCGGCGAGAACCAACTGGGATGCCAAGCACACCATCGCGCTGGCACACCCGGCGGTCCGTCAGGCAGGGCGTGACAAGGTAGACGCACTGGTCCGCGCTGGCTTCGGTGCCTGGATGGTTGTCGATTACACCTTCCCCTGGTGGGAGACGGCCTGGGGCTACTCTCAGGCCATGATCGAGGCGTACCGCCGCGACCTGGCAGGCCGGGACGAAGGACTGCACATGCGCGACGGCCAGGAGGAGTCCGTGGCCCACTTCCCGGACTACTTCCGCGCCTACATGGGTTTCTACCCGCAGCCGGAGGACTTGGGCGTTAAGACCTGGGCCGAGTTCGAGCCGCCCCGCCCGGGCGAGGAGGACGAGACGGCGCGCCGGCGATGGACAGTCTTTCTGTATCTACGCTCCTACGAGTGGCTCAAGCTGCCAGACGACGTCGGACGCCACTATCTGAGCCGTGGTGAAGAAGGCCTGTGGGTCGTGCCCAACCCCGAGGATAGCAACGGTTCCAGCGACTACGTGTGGATGGTGCGCAGCGTGGGCGTGGGTAATCTGTTTCCTGAGTGGTTTGGCCCGATCGGCTGGGCGGCCGAGGCTTTCTACTCCAGTGGACCATATCTGCGCGAGCAAGCCACACGTGGCGGCACGCGGTTGTCCATGATTCAAGAAACAGGCGCGGGTGGGCACTCAGCGCCCTATCTGGACTGGCGCATCGCCTACGCGGGCGTCTACGCTATCGCGGCTGCCGGCCAACTGGACGACTTCGATAACGACTTCATCGACGAGACTGACTACGAGACTATGGCTGATCCCGCGCGCAACGAGTATCAGTTCAGGCGCTTCCGGGATGCCATAGTCAAGGCACTGGCCTTCTTGCAGGCGCGGGACGAGAAGCCGCAGCGCCCTGGGGGCGCCCAGGCGTTATGTGTGGCCGCCCGGCCCCCTGCGCACGCGTCGTCTAGTATTTTTTTTGGCGTAGGCCAGCCTTGGAACCTGGCCTCGGGCCTGTCGCGCGCGGGCCTAGTATTCGACACTAGAGACAGCTTCGAACTGGAGCAGGTACTACCGCGCTACGATATGGTCTTCTACTCGCCTTACGCGCCG
>JAKORR010000078.1 GCA_029777735.1 Armatimonadota bacterium
ACTTCGCGAGCCCGGGCCTGACGATGTTCCAGCGCGTGGTCATTGGCACCGAGGCTACGCTGAACTCACCGCCTGACCGCTCAGGGCAGCCCGTCGTAATTCAGCGCGGCGGAGAGCAGATCTTTGGTGACCGCCTCCTGATTGATCTACCAGGCTACAGGCTCAACGAGGTCGAGGCAGCACTATTTGGAGAACGCCCGACACAGTATTCCATGGAGTACCCAATGATCGACCGCAAACTGATCGCGGCGGAGATGTGGGACTTTATCGACGCAGTGCGCACGCGGCGACAACCTGAGGCAGACGGTGCGGCCGGTCTGCGGGCTGTAGCGATTATCTACGCGATGATGGAATCCGCGCTGGCCGGGCACACGATAACGCTGAAGGAAGTGCTGTCCGGACAGATCCACGCCTACCAGGACAGGGTCGAGGCTGCTCCAAGGGAGTAAAACCTGGCCCAGAAGGCTTCGAGCGTTGTACGGTGGGTCCAGTACTGATGTGGAGACGCCCGCCTCCTCTTTGCGAAACCCTTGGCAGATGGCGCCGTATCAGCCTGTAAGGCCCCTGGTCCAGTTTGCAGCGTGGCGGTGAAGGCGCATGGATCAAGACAGCTCTGCACCGCGCGTCGGCTGGCCACGGCTCTCCGACACGCCGGCTACTCAAGCTTGTCCACGATCGCTTGGATGAACCGCACGTCGATGCGGCATTGGTCCACAACCGACTCGGGTGGCAGATTGCTATATTCGCAGTGGAAGCTGATCGGCCCCTCATAGCCCATGTCCTTGAGCAGCTTCATCACCTGTGGGAAGTTGCCGAAGCCCATTCCAAGCGGCCATACGTCGATTCGCCACTCGGGCTGGCCGTCCCGGATGAACTTCTGCCGTACCAGATCTTTGAAGGCGACAGCAGAGAGGTATTCTTTTACGATATCGAAGGCCATGGGGTAGGGTTCGCCCACGATGGACAGGTGTCCCACATCGGCGAACACACCCACCAGCGCCGGGTTGAAACCCTTCACGAGGTGCATTACCGCCGCGGAGTTAAGACCCATGGTGCTGCCCGAGTGGTTGTGGATAACGGGCTTCACACCCGTGCGTTCAGCAAGTGCCGCGAAGCCTTCAAGTTGCTTGCGGCAGCGGTCCACAGTAGCCCAGTAGCCGTCGGCCTCCATGTACCAATAGCCCAGCTTGACCAACTTCACACCCGCCTCCGCACAGGCTTCGAAGAGAGGCAGGGCATAATCGATCCCAGGGTCTGTGAAGTCGCCTGGCGTGGTGATCAAGGGGATGCACAATCCCTCGTCGGCGAAGCGCCGAGCCGCCTCAGGAAGCGCCGTCCTGGCGTTCTCTGGGGCGACGGGGTAGCCCGGCCGCACGCACAGGTCTGCGCCCTCCACCCCAGTGCTCTTGAGAGCCGCAATAATCTGCTTTAGGTCCCAGCCTTCAAGATGCTTGGTGAACATGATCCACGGTTTCATGTTGGAGACTCCTGTCCGCCCTGGGATCGACGCCGCCGCGGCGGGAAGATCTTCAGGCCGCTGTGATCTGGTCGATCTGGTCTGGCCTTGGCGCTGTGTCGACGTAGCACACAGTGAGTTCCGCACAGGCGAGGGGGCACCTGCAGTATCGCCGCTGCCGGGGAGGGGAGAGACGCGGTGTCAAGCGGGAGGCCTCAGGGGTGTCTGCGCCCCAGCTCATCGGCTGCCAGAGCACACTCGATGACCAGCCCCAACGCCCACGCGTGGGGCGCAGCCCAGTACGGGTGCGGCCCTACCACCGGCACCAGCTCCGGCAGCAGCCCTGTAGGCGTCGCATGAGCCAGCGCGACCTTCACGTAGCTCTCACCCTTCTGGCGCCAGCGGTCCACCTCTCGTCGATCCACGGCGGTGAGAGCCAAGCGGTAACACACTAGGCCCGCCCAGAGGGTGTTCACAGTGCCCACCGCCCCACCCATGTACCCGTCGCCCTCATAGCGCTTGATGCCGCGGCCCTCGGGCAGATCGTACCCCAGGCGATGCTCGATGGTTTCCAGATTCGATACGGCCATCGCGCGCTCGCGCAAGTTGCTCAGATCCAGCAGGTCGAAGGGGTGCACAAGCCCTAGCGTGGAGGAGTCCACAGTCGGGTCGAGACGGTCGTGCACGCGACCGCGCACAAAATAACCATCGATATAGAAACTTATCAATGCCGAGCGCGCTGCGGTAAGGTGAGGGTCGATGGCCGAGACAAGATCAGAGGCGCCCTGCGCTGCGGCACAGGAGCGCGCCTCGCGAAGAGCAGCGACTATGGACGCTTGCGTATAGGCAAACACTCCTGCGTAGGTTTCCCATAAGTCACAGGCCACGTGATGATAACCGTCATCATCCAGGTGCGCCAGCAGTCCCTCAGTGCCGGCACGCAGCGCTGCCCACAGCCGTTTCTCTAGACCCGCCGTCGACAGACAATTTTTGTCTTTGGCCAGAGCCTCCAGGGCGCGGCACAGCACCAGCACCGCGCTTGCGCTCTGATCGAGCTGGAGGAAGTCGCGACGCAACGACCAGGAAGCCGCCACGTCGCCGCTGGTCCAGTACCGCTGCCCCCAGACGCCTCCTCCAAGCTGGGTGTCTGCAAGCCACTTGGCCAGGCCTAGCACACAATGTTCATAGCCTGCATCGGCAAGCGCGAAGACGGCCTCAGCGGCGTCACGCGGCCAGCAATAACCGTAGCCACCGCACAGCTCGTAGGTGGGGTCGAACTCAGGTGCCGCGATTACGGCGCAGCTCTCGTGATCCGTGAGCAGCTTGAGAGCGAGCAACCCTCGCCTGTAGGCCGAGGCGAGCCAGGACGGCACGGCCACGGGCCGCGCCTGTGCTAGCCAGGCCGCGTCACCCGAATGTGTCCTGCGCTGCAGTTCGGGACGGCCCACGTCCCGCAGCTTCCCAAGACGCTGCACGGCCCTCTCGCGCGAGGAATCGCAGGCAATGATAAGATCGATGTCGCGGCTACCGTTGGGTGCCAGGGCCAGTCGCCATGCCAGCGCGAAGTTGCATTGGCCAATGTCCTCGGCCTGGCCCTCCAGGTAGCCGTCGTACATGTCGTTCTTGGCGTTCGTGTCTTCTCGGCTCCACTTGCCGCAACGCCATAAGTCGGGGTTCGTGCCGCCCAAGGCCACAGCGATGTCGCGAAAGTATTGAATGACGCATTTAGATTCTTCGGCATACCGCACAGCCTGTTTCCACGGCGTCTCGCCTAGACGCAGGTCGAAGTAGTGCATGAACAGGCCGTGCACCGTGCCTGGGCCCCGGTTCTCGATGCGCACACGCCTCACCAAGGCTGGCTCCCCAAGACCTCCTTGTTCGCCGCCTGGGCAGAAGTCCGTGATGAGTAGTTCCAGTCCGGCACTGGGCAGCTTGAGCTGTGTGACCACAATATTGGTCTCGCCTAGGTAGTACTGATGGCGTTCGAATATCGGCTCCCAGGTCCAGTAGAAGGTGCCTTCGCGCGGGTTGCCTAGATACAGCGCGGGCATGGCTTCGTGGACGTTGTTGGCGAAGTCAATATGGGGCCAGTATAGCGACATCAGTTCGCCACTGGCGCCAATAGTAACAAGCACACGACCGTTGCCCACGGCCGTTGTAGGCAGGTAGACGCTCATTATAGCGCTCCAGGGCTCGCGACTGGCCTGCCAGAGCTGTTATTGGCAGCCCGGGTGCCGCCTTAGGTGTACCGGCAGACCGTCGGGGCCGATCTTGGGGTCCGATGGCGCGACGGCGAAAAGCATGTAGAGGTTACCAGCTTAGGGCGGGCAGGGTCAACCAACCAGCGTCCGACGGGAAGAACCTGCCACCCTCGACTGTGCAGATGCCGGACATCAGGCGACAAGTAAGACGATTGCCCGCCACCTCCTCAGCGCCTATCTGATTGGTATTGGACAGCGTCGTGAGCGTCCAAGCGCTCCGCGCGTGGGGTCAGGCGGGTGGCGGAGGAGGAGAAGCATGGTGCCTGACGAAGCCCGGCGTCTGCTCACACCAGGGCACAAGCACCTCGATAAGCACCGGCCTCTCCTCGGCGAAGGCCCGCCGCGCAGCAGCCACCGCCTCTGTGCACTTCTCAGGAGCATCAACGAGTACACCCTCCACTCCCGCCGCAGGAGCCGCCTGCGCCAGGCACCAGTTTGTCGTAAAGTCCACAGCAAAGTGCTGTCCCTTGCAGCGGGCCTCCTGCCTCCACTTGATCCAGCCCAGACACGAGTTATTGAAGATGACGAAAGCGATGGGGAGACGGTACTGGGCCGCCGTCGCCAGCTCCTGCATCTGCATCTGGAAGCTGCCGTCGCCCGTGAAGCACCACACCGGCACTCCTGGCCTGCCTACAGCCGCTCCCAGCGCGGCTCCATTCGCGTACCCCATGCATCCGTAGTCGCTGGCGGAGACCCAGTTGCCTGGTGTGCGCAGGAGCAGCTCCGTGGCGGTCCACACGCGCGTAGCGCCCTCGCCCAGCACCACGATGTCCTCGGATTCTAGAGACTCTTGCACGGCCCGCAGAAACTGAGCCGGGTGCACTGGGCCCGTTGAGCTTGCAATCAGCGCCGTCACCTGTTCTCGGTAGTCGCTCTTCATCCTGCAGATTCGGGCTGCAAGGGCTTGAGCCCTGCCGACGAACCCGCCACCCGCGCGCCGTACAGTCTCAGCGATCTGCCCTAGGGCCAGTCTCGCATCCGCGCACAGGGACAGGTCCGGTGCCCAGTTGCGCCCAAACTGAGTTGCGTCGGCGTTGATGTTGATGAAACGACGGCTTGCGGGGAGAGTGGGCCAATTCTTGCCCACAGCAAACTCCTCGATCTGGCTGCCAATCCACACCCAGCAGTCGCTCTCCTGCAATATCGCTTCAGAACAGGGCGTGCGGTTCACGCCCACGCCACCCGCGTTGAGGGGGTGATCGTCAGGGAGACACGTTTTGCCGTGATTCGTCCACAGCACGGGTGCCCCCAGCAGCTCTGCCAACTCGCGCAACTCATCATACGCTTCGGCCTGATGCACCCCGCGCCCGCACACCAGAACAGGCATCTCGGCAGCCAGGAGTAACCTCACGCATTCCTCCACAGCCTCAGGGTCAGCGGCAGGACGGCTGGAGGCCACGGCCCGGTATTCCTCGTCTGGCGCAGGCTGTGCTCCAATGTCCAAGGGTATGTCGAGCAGCACCGGTCCAGGCGGTAGCGCCTGCGCGATTGTGAAGGCCCTCCTCACAGCCCAGGCCGCCTTCGCCGCGTGGTCCACGCGATACCACCATTTGGCGAAGGGCAGCACGGACTCAATCTGTGGGAATTCCTGCAGAGCGCCCATGCCGTAGGTGGGAACCGGCGAGTTGGGGGCAATCGCTACAAGCGGAATCCGCGAGTACCAGGCCTCATGTAGTCCGGGCAGAAGTTGGCCAAAGCCCGGTCCGGCCGTGCCTTGGCAGACGCCTGCCTTGCGCGTCACCTGGGCATAGCCCAGCGCGGCGAAGGCTCCAGCGGTCTCGTGACGGGTCAGGAAGGCCCGGGGCGCACCGCGCTTGGCCATCTCGTCGTAGAGCACTGGCACACTATGGCCTCCTGGTAGGCCAAAGACATACTCTACGCCTTCGGCTAGAAGAGCATCGACGATTGCTTGGGAACCGGTACGTCTCGTACTCATTGCTGTGCCTCATTCTGGGTTTTCTGCAGGCAAGCCGTCCTCAGCACCTGGCGCTTTGGGCTGCGGCTGCTCGTCGGTACTTGGCGACTGCTGCTCCACCGATGGCTCGGGTGAAGGGACCACGGCAGGCGGCGTGTCATGCCTGTTGGGCGAGGGGCGGGGGCCTGGCGCCACGATGCCTCTCTCCGGGTCTGAGCCAGCGCCCTTCCCTTCTGTCCCTGATAGTGCTGCAGTCGGTCTTAGTGCCTCCGCCTGCTCTACGGGCGCAATCTGCCCCGCGGTCTCGACAATGGTCGGCGGCTCGCTGTGCGTCCCAAGCGCACGGCTGGGCCCTTCCTGTGCCGCGCCGGACCAAGCGGTGGGCTGAGCGGTTGTGCGCTGGTCCTGAGACAAGGTAGTCTCGCGAGGGCGTTCTTGGCTAGCCTCGCGCGTGTTGCTTCGGGCGGTAGCGGCCTTAACCCCGTGGGGCGCGTTCGGCTGAGGTTCCTCAGCGCTTGACTTCCCGCTCCACGCCCGCAGCGTCTTGATCATCTGCACGGCTGGTGCTGAGAACTGTTCCAGGCCGTCCCGGTCACAGGTAGCTGCCGCAAGGACCAGCTTGTCGCCCGACACGCCGGCGCACACCCACCCGTATGAAGGCACCGGCCTGATGCCCATCAGGCTCCAGTAGGCGAAGAAGGTCGCCTGGGTCTTGCCCAGGCGGGTCTCAAGGGTAGACACCGGGGTGTGCCAGAAGCCAGAGCGGCGCGCCATAGCCGTCAACAGGGCGTTCAGAGCGTCGGCTGCGACCCTGGTAGAGGATCTTTGCCCCACCGACGAGGCGAATGTGAAGGGCGCGCTCGAAAGTGGCCGCACGAGAACCGTCACCTGGGCGGTTGGTCCGGCTTCCACAACCACCCGAGTGCCTTCTTTTCCGGTCTCCTCCCGGACAGGCCAACCCTCTGGACGCCAGCACCAGAGGTCACGGTCAGGAAACACGTACGGTCGCCAGCTTCCAGGCGGATTGATATAATGCGGGACAGTCACATCCCACAGGGACCTGGACAGCCAGGCCGTTCCGCCCAGAACCACCGCCACTACCAATAGGATCGCCGAAACCTGCCAAGCTACCGCCCAAACATAGGAGCGCATTGATCGCCGTGCTCTCCTCTGCGCCTGGCGCTGTCATCGCACCAAAGCGTGGCACACGAAGCCATAGGGCGCAAGCCCCACGAAGACCCCCTCGCGAGGTCCGTTAGTGGGGCAGAAGGACCACACCAGACCCCGAGGGCGCACCGGCCGAGCCGCCTCTCCCTGCCAGGGAAGCACGAAGCGCGGATAAGCCGGTCCAGTAGTCGCGGTCGTGAAAATGAAAAGACCCGCCCGAGCGAGCACCCAAGCCTCGCCGCCAAGCCGCGGTGAGGGGCCCAGCCAGACTTGCCATGGCTCAAGTACCGCAGCGTCACCATGACCCTCGCCCCGCTCCAGAAGGAAATCGACAAGCACGCTTTTTCCAAAAAGGGGTAGTGACTTGCCACGGGCCTCGTTTTCCAGATAGCGAATCATCGGATAAGACGATGTGGCAGCAGCGCGGCCGGTCCAGTCCTCCGGAGGCGGCTTGGCGCCGATGAACAGATCCTGGTCGCCATCGCCGTCCCAATCGAGGGGTAGAGGCACGGCAATGCCTTGGCCAGTAAGGGGCATGCCAGAGACGACTACCGCACCTACTTCGACAAAGACGCCGTCATTGCGCCACATACGCACTGTCCCATCCGCTTGGCCCAGCAGTAGGTCCAGATCGCCGTCGCCATCCAGGTCCGCGAGAGCAGGGAAGCAAGGGCGCAACTCGCCGCCCGTGGCCCGAATCGCGCCGTCGCGGTCCTGCACTGTTGCCGCCGAGTCGTAGCCACCGTCTATTCCAGCCATCAGTACGCGCAGGAGGCCATCCGCACCCGCGACAACTAGGTCTTGCCGCCGGTCGCCATTCCAGTCACAGGCCACCGGAGCCGCGCACAGGCCCACGTCCAGCGGCACGTCTGAAGCAGTCAGCCACTCAGTCACGGTGAGCTTCTCGCCCCGGACATCCGCGACCGCGACAGGTCCCCAGGCGGTGCCCAGTAAAAGGCGCCCCGGCCCGAGTGCGGCAGGGGCGACTACACCGGTTTCTATGCCGTCGGGCGTGCGAAGGCCCTCACCGAGTAGCGTAGGCTGTCCCCAACCGCCGTCCACAGTCTCGCAGACGTAAACCCGCGAGGATCCGCCAGCGACCAGCTCCTGTTGACCGTCGGCATCAGGGTCCGCGAGGGCCACGCGCACGGCCTCAGAGAAGCGGCCAGACGCACCGCCAAGCCTCACCGGCCCGTTGAGAACAAAGACCCGACGATCTACGATCTGCAGCTCCCATAGCTCGCCGGCAGTGGTGCTGAGCAAGAAGACGGCGGGCGTCCGCAGAGCGGTCAATCCACAAGGCCCTCCGGCGGCGAGGACGTCAGCCATGGCCTGGCCAAGGGGCCTGCCGTCGCAATTCCGCAGCTCTTGGCCGGACGCCAGCCCACTTGCCCTGCTTTCGTACAACACCAAGCGGTCCCCGAGGAGCAGCAGTAGATCAGGAAGACCGTCGAGGGTGAGGTCAGTGAGGCAAGGCACCGCGGGCATGAGGGACACGCCCACGGCCGGTAAGTCAGACACCAACAGCGGTAAGGGCGGCCCCAGCCCCCCACGTTCGTCGGAGGGATAGGCCAAAACGTCGCCGTAGGCCGAGCCTAGGACAAGGTCAGGATGGCCGTCGCTGTTGATATCGCCCCAGGTGGGATACGCCCATGTACCGCCTGTGACTGGTCCTTGTGCTAGGCGTACCACGCGGCCAGGCCAGGTCGGCAGGTCGGACAACAATAGAGTTCCAAGGTAGCCCGCCTCCGCCTCCACCGCCAAGGCCACAAACAACAGGGACAGCATCACCCCGGCTAGGCTGCGGCTCATCAGTGTGCGCCAGCGGACAAGCATCAGTCCTCCAGCAGTTCGGCCCGATGCTCGTGGACTTTGGCGATGGCCTCCACTATGCTGTCCATGTCGTTCCTGTCGCCCAGCAGTACGTTTTGGCCAAGCCAGAAGGAGCCTTCATCACAGGCGTGTTCGACCACGGGCAGACTGAGCGACGCATAGTCCACGTGTCCCCTGTAGAACCTGCAGGCGAAGGGGCACCCGTCCATGTCTATCCCGCCGCTGTACATGGGCTCGCGGTAGAGAGGATTGTAGCCACGGGAGGCTGGGATGCCCTCGGCGTTGAGTGCTGCCAGGAAGCGGTCCCGGTGCAGGCCGTCGAAGGCCTCAGCATTGTAGTTGCAGATGAACAGATGGTAGGCGCACTTCGTCGCGCCTGCAGAGAAGGCCTGGGGTTGGATGCCGGGAACTTCGGCCAGTCGCTCGCGCAGATAGGCGGCATTATCCTGGCGCCGGGCGTCCTGCTCGGGCCACAGATCCATTCCCCGCAGCAGCAGCGCCGCTTGGAACTCAGTCAAGCGCAGGTTCCAGCCCAGCACCCGGTGATCGTACCAGCCGCCGTCTGGAACGCGGCCGACATTGTGGAGCGACCAAGCCTTGCCGTACACATCGCTGTCGTTGGTTGTCACCGCGCCGCCCTCACCGGCCGTGATATTCTTCGACGATTGGAAGGAGAAGCAGCCCGCGGTGCCCAAACCGCCGACCCGTCTGTCCCCGTACTCCGCGCCGTGGGCCTGCGCGCAGTCCTCGATGACCGCCAGGTTGTGGCGCTCGGCTATCCGCTTGATGGCATCCATATCGGCGGGCATGCCGCCGATATGCACAGGGATGACGGCCGCCGTGGACTCTGTCACCGCGGTCTCAACCGCG
>JAKORR010000833.1 GCA_029777735.1 Armatimonadota bacterium
ATCTCACCCTCCCGCCTGTAGCAGAAGCCCGGCACTCCCTCAGGCTTGAGGCCCGCGTGGACCAGCTTCAGCAGGCTCAATTCGCTCTCGCCCACAGCCACTAGGTCCACGCCCGGCAGCGCCAGCGTGGTTCTCGGCTCCACGGTCGCGTGGGGTCCGCCCATAACGACCAGCGAGCGGGGGCTGAGGGCTTTGGCGGTCTCCGCAATCTCCGCCGCTTCGCTCAGCATAGACGTGAGCACGCTGACGCCGATGAGGTCGTAACCATTGGCGGCGATGACCTCGCGCAAGCGACCCCGGGCGTTGCGCAGCCAGGTGGCGTCGAGAATCTCAACCGCGACGCCTTCGCGGCGCAGCACGGCGGCAAGGTAAGCCACCCCCAAGGGTGGATCACCAGAAGGATAGCGGAAACGCGGAAACACCAGCAGAACCTTCATCGTTTGTGTCCTCTCGCGTGGGCACTGCGTACTGGAGGGGCGCTTAGCTCCGACGGCGCCCTGCCACGGCCACGGCGACCGTCAGGCCGAAAGCAGCAAGCGACGCGAAACCTCCAACCACAAGGGTCACAGGCCAGAATACGAAGTCTACCCTATGAGGGCGGGCCGGGTCACTGAGGACCACTGTCCTGACAAGCGGCAGGCCTGGCTTCGGCGCCCAGGCCTGTGGTTGTCCGTCAACATACACCCGCCAGCCTGGGAAGGGAGTGTCGGCCACCTCAACCGTTCCGTCGCCGGGGACAGCCAGCAGACGAAGGCTATTGTACCCAGCCTGGGTGGCTTGCACCTCGTGGGTTACCTCACCGCGGCGGACGCGCCAGCGCGGCTCCCAGTCACGGCGCTCGTAAATGTACAGCGTCGAACCTGCGGCGAACGGCGAGAGCGACCCAATCTCGCGCACCTTCTGCAGCAAGGGCGATCTCACGGGCCCTGCAGACAGGACATAGCGCACGCCCAACTCCGCCAATTCTGGCGCGTCGGCTCTCTCCAGCAGGACCATGTTGCCGTTGGTCAAGGGCGCCGGGTCGGAGCCCTCGATCGCCGCAGCGGTGTCCCTGTAGGTCCGCGGGTACAGGGAGTCGTAGCCCTGGACATCCTGCAGCCCCATCGGCGCAGCCGTGTTGGGCGGCATCACGGCTTCCGGTCGCGGCCTGAGCGTCCAGGCCGCTCGGGGCGTCAAGGCCAGCACCCGCGCTCGCTGCCCGGTCTCGGCGGTGAGCCACTGCGCCTCCTTCACGGGACGGTCAAGCTCGGCAGCCCGCGCGAGGGGCAAAAGGCTGCCCGTCATCCAGACGCCCTGGGCCATCAACCCCAGGAGGACTATTGCGCCGACAGCGCCACCCCAGTGGGGCTTGCCCCCTCTGGCTGGCCACTCACACAGGTTCATCACGCCTCTGCCAGCGAGCACCGCCACAGCCAGGCAGAACACGAACAGCGTTCGCTGAAAACCTGCGGTTAAGCCGAGGAAAGGCACGCCATAGTACACCAGCGCTGCCAACGGCGTGGCCAGGGCCACGAGCAGGGCTACCAGGGCCAGGACTGTCATGCCGTAGATGTGCCGGTCACGCTTGCCCGCGAAGGCCACCAGAACTAGAAAACATGTCACCGGGCCAAGACCGCAGAAGTGCTCGGCGAAGGCTGGATCGAGAGCGTCGCCACGAGCGGGCGATCCGAGCACAGTGGGCCACAAGAACGTCAATAGATGTATGGGTTTCAGTGCTAATATCTGAGCAAACTTATATCCAGCGGCCGTAGGGGCCTCACCGCCCCGTGGCGACAGCCTGCCCAACTCTACGGTCGGCAGCCCCTGCACTGCCGCTAGACCCAGCGCCAGTGCGAAACCCGCGGCCACGGGCAGGACGGGCCACGGCTTGCGCCGCAGGGCACGGCCCAACAGTCTCGCGGCCGCCCAGCCCGCCGTTGTCAGGCCTACGTAGCCGGCGACTTGCATATGTCCAGCCAGAACAGCCATCCCGAGACAGAGCGCAATCCCAGTCGCACCTTCCCAGGGACGCCGGTGCAGCGCCGCCTCCACAGCCCAAAGCGCGCCGGGCAACCAGGCTGCGGACTGAAGGAGGGACGGCACGGGCGCCCAAGCCAGCAGGAAGCCTCCGCCCGCGTAGACCACGCCGGCGGCCAATCCGCCGATATGGCTGGCGCCCATCCTGCGCGCCAGCCCCCAGGTCAGGAACACGGCAAGGGCGAGGTGAAACAACCACAGTAGGCCCAAGGCTCTCCCAGCTGGCAGCAGCCCGCACAGCAACAGCGCCGGCGGGTAGAAGCAAGCCGACTGACCATTGGCCGCAAAGGGCTGGCCGCAGAAGCTCCATGGTGACCACAGAGGCAGCTCGCCCTGCCGCAGCGCATCGGCAAGGATCCATCGCCAGGGGTGGAACTGGGCGACGCCGTCCCACCATAACGAGTCCCACGTCTCTGCTTGGGAGCCTCGGCTCCTCTGCTCCAGCGACCAGGGCAGCATCGCCGCGCGGTGGCTCACCGGCGACGGCACAAGTTCGGCAGCACCGGCTGCTGCGAACAACGCTGCCAGCGATAGAACTCCAACTGCTACTGGTCGAAGGTTTTCCCTGGGCGTGGCAGTGCTCTTCCTGTTCTTCCGGCCTCGGACTGGTCCTCGGCCACAAAATGAGATCGCAAACCGCACTGCATTGTACTTGGCTTGCCTATAAGGCGAAAAGCGACCATAATGACGGCACGCTGCTCGCGGTTCTGGAGCAAATCGAGACACGCCCGCGGGCCTGATGTTCTTGATGTCCTTGAGCGCTGCAAGGTACGCATTCGAGCCGATCCCGGTTCTCCTAGTCGCCACGATCATCGCACTGGGCTGTCTGGACCCGGTTGCCGTTGCGTCTCCTGTGCGAGTTGTCGCCCTCGATGCCTCGGTCGCCCTTCCCCACGGCTGGACGCTGGTAGAGGACCTGGGCCCTCGTGGCTGTGCCTTCCAGGCTCCGGACGGCAGCCGTGTGGAGGTCGTCACGTGGGAGCTATCCGCGCCGG
>JAKORR010000834.1 GCA_029777735.1 Armatimonadota bacterium
ATCGCTGGCACCAGGCCGGCGGACCCGACCAGGTTGGGCTCGTCGAACGACGCCGACATTCGGCCGGGGGTGTGAGACAGTTGCATCTCGGAAGTGCCCTTCTTGGGGGAGCTACGGAACTCTAGACAAGTCCCATTCTCCCTTACCAGAGGGCACTTCCTCGCTTAACGCACCGCTACCAGGCCGGTGGATTCAGGCTAAAGCCAAGGCAGCACGGACCGGTGCCTCAAGCTCATGACCTGCCCAAACCGCCGGAAGGATGAGGACCGGCCAATGCCAGAGATAGATCGAGTAGGACCAGCGGCCCAACGCTCGCATCGGTCGACTACCCAGAAGTGCTGCCACTCCTTCTAGCGATCGCCTAGACCCAGCTATCACCAGCCCCGCTCCTAGGACGGGCAGGACCGCCACCCACCCGGGAAATTCAGTCGAGTCGTTCAGGATGACGGCGGCCAGCCCGATGAGGACCAATCCTGCCACCACTAGTAGGTCCTTCAGCCGCCCGCCGATCCGCTCCAGAGCCTCGGGAAAGAGCGCAATCATCCCGCCGCATGCCAACTGCCAGGCGCGTGTAGGAAGCATGAAGAAGGCCCATGGCTGGTTGACCTTCGTGAGCCAGACCGATGCCGCCAACGAGCAGACCGCAATCGCGCCGAACACCCAGACCACGGTCTTCCGGGATGATGACCGCTTCGTTACGAGGAGGACGCCAGCGCTGATAGCTACGATGGCGGGCCACAAGGCATAGAACTGTTCCTCTACCGCCAAAGACCAGAAGTGCAGGAAGGGCGACGGATCCTGCCCGAGACTCAGATAGTCCGTGGCGACGACGGAGAATCGGAAGTTCACTACGTTAAGGGCGGCGCTCACGGCGTCCCAGGCGATTTGCTGTTGTCGGAGGGGCGGAAAGGCAATCGAAGACGCTAGAACCGTAGCGACAATCACGAGCGTCGCCCCGGGCAGCAGTCGCCGCGTCCTGCGCGCATAGAAGCGGCCGAATGAGATCCTGCCCGACTGCGCAATCTCCCGTGCCAGCAGCCCAGTGATGAAGAAGCCAGAGAGCACGAAGAAGACGTCGACGCCGATGTAGCCACCAGGCATCCAAGCCACTCCAGCGTGGTATCCAAGAACGAGGAGGACAGCCACAGCCCGCAGCCCCTCCAAGTCCGGACGGAAGCTGCCACCATCTGCGGGGAGGTGGGTCAGCATGAGGGGTGGCCGGGATGCCTCGCGCACTCCCGCCATGATGGTCACGCCTCCTCTGTTGCGACCATTGCCGCGCCTCAGCG
>JAKORR010000835.1 GCA_029777735.1 Armatimonadota bacterium
CTCATCTGGACGCGGCAGGTGCTAGGGGTCAGTGGCCAGGAAGCTGCCGAGATCGTGACCGCCGTGGCTGGGAAGCTCCAGGAGAGCGCCTACCTGGCCCCCCACGCCATTCCCCACGTGGGCGAGCTGCTGATGGTCAACTGGGAGCTTCTCGGCCTGCAGGTCTCAACCGGGAATACCCACCTCGTCTGCCCGAAGTGCAGTACTGTCCACCACTTTGAGAAGCTGCGCCTCTGCACCGGCGTCTCCTGCTACGGCCTCTCGTTGCAGGAGAAAGACTTCGCCAGCAACTACTTCTTCCAGGAGTACACCCGCCCCCTGGATGCCAGCGTGCGCGTCGAGGCGGCGGAGCACAGCGGGCAGATCACCGGCACGGAACGCAAGGCGATTGAGAGTCGCTTCCGCGACCGGGGGGACTCCCTGAACGCCATCGTCTGCACGCCGACCATGGAACTAGGGATCGATATCGGGCACCTGTCGGCGGTCTATATGCGCAACGTGCCGCCCAACCCCTCGCACTACGCGCAACGCGCCGGCCGCGCCGGTCGCAAGGGTCAGCCCTCGGTCATCGAGACGTTCTGCGGCGTGGGCACGCACCGGGGGCCGCACGACCAGTACTTCTACCGCTTCCCCGGGCGGATTAGTGCCGGGAAGATCGGCGCGCCCCGCTTCCTGATGGACAATGTGGCGCTCCTCCAGAGCCACATCCACTCGCTGGTGCTCGAAACCATCCAGGTGAAGCTGCCGCCGCGCCCCAGGGAGGTTCTGGACCTCGAAGCCCCGGGTTACCCGCTCTACCCGGACCTGGCAGAGGAGTTCCAGGGCAAGATCGCGCTGCACCGGTCGGCCATCCTGGAAGCCGTCAGGGACGCCTTCGCGGAAGAGCGGGCGCAGTTTTCTTGGCTGACAGCCGATTTGATCGCCCAAATCGTCTCGGGCTTTGTCGATGCCCTCGACGCCACCTTCAACGCCTGGCGCACCGAGTATGGGCAGTTGCTCCAGGAGGTGCAGGAGATCCATGACCGCCTGGTCCACCAGCACGCCAACGTGGGCCTCGCGCAGCGCTACAAGGTCATCGCCCAGAAGCTGGAGGAGATGCGCGAGGGTAAGGACGACTTCTACACTTACCGGTACCTCGGGTCGCAGGGGTTCCTGCCCAACTACGCTTTCCCCCGCAAGTCGGCCACCGTCACTTTCTATGAGAACGAGGAGACGCTCAGCCGTGACCCGGTGCTTGCCCTGTGCGAGTACGCCCCCGGCAATTCCATCTACTACCGGGGGAACCGCTACGCCGTCACCCATGCCCGCCTGCGCACGAAGGAGAGCAATCCGGCCTTCAGCGTGCTCCTCGTCTGCCCCCACTGTGGTGCGGCCTACCTGGGTGAGGATGAAGCGAACCGCGTTGCCTGCGGGCAGTGCGGGCAATCACTGACGGGAGTCCACCCAAACGAACATGCCCTACCGCTCACGGACATGCTGGCACGACGGCGGGCGAGCATCACGGCGGATGAGGAGGAACGCACCCGCCTGGGTTACATCGTGGAAGCACACTACCAGCCGAGCAGCAAGGCCGTACCTTACGGGGTCACCCTTGCGGGTCAGTTACAGATGACCCTTACCTACGAGCACAACGGGCGCGTCCTCCTCATCAACAAGGGCACGCGCAAGAGCGAGGAGGAAGAGGCGCAGCAGGGTTTCATCCTCTGCAAGGCATGCCACTGCTGGCTCTTTGGTGAGGAGCGTGTAGCTGACCACGTCAACGCCCATTCGGGCGGGCGCTGCCCACGTGGCGGAACTGGTGACGACATCGTGCGCCGTGTCGAACTCTACACCGACTCCCAGAGCGATGTCGTGACGATTGACTGCCCCCTCCCCGATGGGGTGCCCAGTGACCGGGCACAGGACTTCTACGTCACGCTGCTGCACAGCCTGCTCCAGGGGGTACAGATCAGTCTGAACGTGGATGAGAGCGAGATCGATGGCTTCCTAATGGGCAGGCCCGGTGCTGGAGTGGAGCAGCGCATCGTCCTTTACGAGAATGCCGAAGGTGGCGCGGGGGTAGTGCAGGCGCTGGTAGACACCTCTCGTTTCCGCGAGATCCTGGCACGGGCGCGGGAGATTCTGCACGAGGGGGAGGATGGGTGTGAGCGCGCCTGCTACGAGTGCCTCTGCAGCTTCTACAACCAGATCGACCACGAGCACCTCGATCGCACCCTGGTGCTGCCGTTCCTGCAGTCGCTGGCAGCGGCGGAGGTTTTGCCCACGAGTGGCGGGCCAGGGGCAGATCGGTTACAGGAACTACTGGCGCAGTGTGACTCGGACTTCGAGCGCGAGGTGCTGCACAAGATCCACGACGCGGGCCTTCC
>JAKORR010000836.1 GCA_029777735.1 Armatimonadota bacterium
CTTCAGGTTCGGTATGCCGCTGCGAAGGAGGCCACGGGGCAGGTTCCGTATCTCGCCCCGGGTGGCGGCGGCGACGGCAGCGACGACGACGACGCCACCGCCCAGAAAGGGGTTGACAAGAATCACAAGTAATGGTATAATAGTGTTACCGTAGTAATACACACACAAGGAGGGCATAAGATGAACGCACAGGCACAGGCACAGGCACAGGCACAACGCGGTAGCTATGGCGAGATCCCCATCTACCGCCTAGATACTGAGACGCGCAAGCGCATTTCGGAACTTGTCGAGGGCGCGGCATCGGCGGCGAAGGTTGATGAGCACGGCAGCTGGGATTTCGGGATCGCGCGATTGAACCGGAGGGGGACGCGCTGGCAGGCTCTTAATTGGGATCTGTACGCGTACGGCACGGACGTGCATAGCGGTGCGCTCCTGGCGGTAATTCAGGTGCGGCAGGCCGTGAGTGGTCGGCGCTGGACCCAGGTCCGCAAGAACTACTACTTGATCGGCACGAACGAGGACGGCACCACGTTCGCGCACCCCGTGAGTGCGCACGTGATCCACGCCGCAATCCGTACTGGCAAGGATGTGGTGAAGGCTGTACAGGATTGGATCTTCGGTGGCGACTACGGGCGGATGCTTAGGCAGGGTGACCTCGGTCTGATCCCTCTGCGCCGCGCCCAGGGCGAGTGCACGCCGCACCGGTCGATGGTGCTTGAAGACTCGCACGAGTTGCAGGCGAGCGAGATCCGTTTCGGTGGCGACGGTGTGGTGTACGCCAAGGATCCCCTACTCGTACATCTGCCTGGCACTCACCCTCGCGTTGAGGCTAGCGGCTGGCACAAGATCGTCGTTGGCCGGCGTGCGCCATTTTGGCGATTCGCTGCTCCAACGGTGGACTAGACTGAGGCTGCGGAGCTGATTCTAAGGCCCGTAGGGGCTTAGAATCCGGCCCACAGGCCCTTAAAAACCGGCTAGCGGGTCACAGGCCCACAGGCCCTTAGAAAC
>JAKORR010000837.1 GCA_029777735.1 Armatimonadota bacterium
ACTCTTCATCCGGAGGCTCTCGACCGTTTCGACTACCTGGTCGCACAGCTCATCAAGCAGGGCATCTATGTGAACGTTAACTTGCATGTTGGGCGTGCGCCGTCCGAAGCCGACTCCTCCCCTGAGCCCGAGAAGCTACCCAAGTACGGCAAGGGTGTGGACAATTTCTGGCGACCTCTCATCGACATCCAGAAGTGGTACGCTAGGGCGCTGCTCGACCGCGTCAATCCGTACACGGCCCGTGAGTACACCGAGGAGCCAGGCGTGGCCTTCGTGGAGATAAGCAACGAGGACTCGCTTATGACGTGCTGGCTACGCTCCGACGGAATTGACAACCTACCTAAGCCTTACCTGGATTACCTCGACAAGCGCTGGCAGGAGTGGATCAAAGATCACTACGACATCACCGAGAAGCTACGCAAGGCCTGGTCAGTAGGCGAGGAGCCCTTGGGCGAGGAGCTCACGACCAACGGCGACCTGCATGCCGGTCTGCAGGGCTGGGGTGGCGAGAGCATTGCTCCGTGTGAGATGACGATTCAGTTGACAGACGAAGGCCCGAGAGGCGCGCGGGCAATCAAAGCTTCCATCACGCGCACGGACGAGGTAACCTGGCACGGCCAGGTGCACTACAAGCCCTTCTCCGTGCGCGCCGGCGCGGCCTACACGGTCAAATTGTGGCTGCGCGCCGAGCCAGCCAGGACGCTGACTGTGAAAGCCATGAGGTCCCAGCCGCCCTGGACACGGCTGGGCCTCGACCAGCGACTCAGCGTCGGACCCGAGTGGCGTCAGTACACGCTTACGTTCCGCGCCACCCAGGACACTGATGATGCCCGCGTGACGGTTTCCTCCCTCGCCGGAGTCCTGGGAAGCGTCTGGATCTCGGGGCTGTCGGTGCGACCGGGTGGTCTGGTGGGGCTGCCCGAGGGTCAGAGCCTGGAAGCGGGCAACCTGACCCGTCTTTCGGTGACCGACTTTGGAGGACGTACACCCGCGGCGGTGCGCGACCAGTGTCGGTTTTACCTGGAGTTGGAGCGGGCCTACTGGCAGGAGATGTACGACTTCCTGAAGAGAGATCTGGGCGTCCTAAGCCTAGTGACCGGCACTCAGATAACCTATTCTCCCTACTTCACTCAGACCATGATGGATTACGTGGACGCCCATTCCTACTGGCAGCATCCTGCCTTCCCCGGCAATCCGTGGGACCCGAGGAACTGGTTCGTGCGCAATGTGTCCATGGTGGCCGATCCTCCGGGGACGCTGGGCAGGCTAATCCCTCATCGCATCGAAGGCAAGCCTTACACTGTATCGGAGTATAACCACCCGGCGCCCAACCAGTATGGCGGGGAGGCCTTCATCCTGCTTGGCGCCTACGCCGCCTTCCAGGACTGGGATGCTATCTACAGCTTCAACTACAGCTCGCGTGACGAGTGGGAATCGAACAAGGTCAACGGCTACTTCGAGGTCAAGTCCCACCCAGCCCAACTCGTGAGCCTTCCCTTTGCCGCGGCCGTGATACGGCGTAGCGACGTGGCAGTAGCGCGCGAGCTGCTGGCGCCCACAGCCTCTGTGGACGACGCCCTGGAGCAAGCAGCGGCCAAAAAGACCTCGGTGGACGCTATCGCGGCGGGTGTGACCAGCGCCGACTTGCTGCAGCACCGCGTGGCCCTGCGCTGGGGCGAGAAGAGCCAGCCTGTGCAGTCGCAGGCCGCCGCCGACTCAAGGCGCTTCGAGGCCGACACCGGCGAACTTGTCTGGAACGCGAGTGGGCAAGGCCAAGAGGTGGTGCTGGTGCGTGCGCCTCGCGCCAAGGCTCTTACGGGCTTCTGCTGTGGGCGCAAGTATGATCTAGGCCACGGAGTGCGGATGGAGGTCGGTGAGAATTCCCTCGGCTGGGCCGCGATAACACTGGTACAGCTCAAGGGCGACCAGATCGGCGGTGCCGGCGATCTGCTCATCACTGCTGCGGGCGCCTACAGAAACCAGGGGTGGGGATGGCAAGACCTGGGACAGAACCGCATCACGCTCGGGCCGAACTGGGGGGCGGGGCCTGTGGAGATGGAGGGCATCACGGCGCGCCTAGTGCTTCCCGTTGCGGTCCCCCGCCTAACGGTCAGGGCGCTGGATGAGAAGGGGCAGCCGCGCCACTCCGTCGTCGTCCGGCAGGCTGAGGAAGGCAGCATGGTGGAGATAGGGCCGCAGTATAAGACCTTGTGGTACCATGTGAGCGTGACCGAGTAGCAAGGGCGCGAAAGTAGGCAGTTTGCCTTGTCCTTGGTCCAGTTTGTGTGGTATATGTTCGTAGTGTGAGCAACAATGGGCGTCATGGGTTATTTGGCTTGTGCGCGAAGACGTCTCCTGGTGGAATTCCCTAATCTTGTTCAGGCACCAGAGACCGTGGGTCAGCAGGGACCATGAACGACAGAACACCGGACCTAGAGCTAACACGTCCCGCGCGCGAGATGTGGGAGCTGCCCCTCAGCAAACGCACGCGTTTGCTGACTGAGCGGTATCGCCTGCATCCAAAGAAGCGCTTGGGCCAATCCTTCTTGGTGAACGACCAGGCTGCGGCCCGGCTGGCGGATGTCGTCGGCGAGACGGAGCCACCTGGTGTTGTCGAGATCGGCGGCGGTCTGGGCGCTCTAACCGTCGCGATCGCCCGGCGCTTGCCCAGGGCGCGGCTGATCGTCTACGAGGTGGACACGGCCCTGTGCCAGGCTCTCGCCGACGTGCTGGCGCCCATTTCCCGCCGCTGTTGGGTGCATTGTTGCGATTTCCTTAAGGCCTCGCACGAGGAGGCTGGCGCTACCGACGAATGGGCACTGGTCGGTAACTTGCCCTATTCGCTCACCACGCCCATCCTCGAGAGCATCTTCTCTGCATCGCTTCGCTGGCGCACTGTGGTCCTCATGGTCCAGCGCGAGTTCGCCCAGCGGATGATGGCCGGGCCTGGGAGCCACACCTATGGAGCCCTTAGCCTGTTCACTCAGGCCAATTGCGAACAGGTGGAGCGGGTGATGAGGCTGAAGCCGAGCAGCTTCTGGCCCAAACCCGAGGTGGAGTCGGTAGTGCTCAGGATCTGCTTGAGGCGCCACCCGCCTGAGTGCATCGAGGACTCTGCCCTCTTCGAAACTGTGGTCCGCGGCGCCTTTAACTACCGGCGCAAGACCCTCGTGCGCGCTCTGGTGACCGCTGGCGTGTTGGGTGCTACGGAAGAGCAGGTGCAATCCGCCGTCGCCGCCGCTGGCCTCGATCCTGTCCAGCGCCCCGAGACCTTGAGTCTAGAGGAGTTTGCAGCGCTGACCTCTGCCCTGTCAGGTCTTGTCAGCAAGAGTGAATAACAGGTACTTGGAGCAGCCCAGCACGCGAACACGAGAGACCTGCACCCATTGCAGGATGTAGCATGCCCGACTGCAGCAGGTTATCACCACAGCGCCAGAGACCAAAGTTGCAGCCACCGCCGTAGGCACGGGCCCGGAGCTGTCGCGCTCCTCCAGCTCCGATCTGCACTACAAGACCCCGAGCAAGATGAAGGCTTCTCTGCCATACTGGTTGGGCTGGAACTGCAAAGCGGCCCATGTCCATGCCCGCGGTGATAGGGAGTTTTTGGGGGAGCAGGTTCTCCCAGCAGGGGTATAAGGATAGCGTCCCCCGGGGGTCTGGGCAGAGAATCCAGCTTGCTTCGAGAAGCTGCAGTCTCCTTTGAGCAGCGTACCTACTTGTGCTGGAGGGTGTGGCGTGCTCGTGTGGGGGGCTCAGGAGCCTATCAGCTTGCAGGCAGTGGACGCGTCCT
>JAKORR010000079.1 GCA_029777735.1 Armatimonadota bacterium
ATGCGCTTGATGGGTGCCGCCAAGCTCATGCGGGCGAAACCATGGCGCTCGACCAGGTACTCGGCCAACGTCGTCTTACCCGTGCCACGCGGACCACAGAAGGCGATCCGCATCATCATCCCTCCGTCAGAACCGAATCTCCCATTGTATCCCCCACCGCGGCGGTTCGTCGCGCCGCAACTCGATCCCGGCCTGGAGCGTCCCGCTGGCCAAGGACCGCCGGACGCTCACGGCCAGGCCTCCCTCCGCTGTCACGCCAGCTGCAGTCCCGCCGATCCGGGCGATGGGGACTATGATTTTGGGGCGGCCAACTCGCTCACCCGGCCCACGATGCCCTGTGCCTTGAGCCGCTCCAGCGTCGCCTCCACGATGCTCTCAACGTAGCGCCGGATGTCACCGACCGTCTCGGCCAACGCCTTGCGGGCCTCGGCGTCGAGTTGGGCGAGGATCTGGTCGACTACCTGCCGTCCGAGAGCCAGCAGCTCGTCCCGGCTGGCCCGTCCCTCAGCCACTGCCTGCCGCAGCGCAGCCGCGGTCGTGCTCTCGGCAGCCAGTACCGCCACCTCAGCCAGGTACGCCACGCGCTCCAGCGCCCGGTCGGCCAGTTCGTGGTCGATGCGTGCATCCAGCGCCTCCTTGGCACGACGGATGTAGGTCAGGGCGTAGGCTGCCCCCAACGATAGCAAGGCCAGCAGAACAGTGACAGCCAACTCTCGTAACTCCGTAATGATGATTTCCCACATGGTTGACACCTCCTAGTTGTACGCTCTTCGTAACCAACCCATCAAAAACGCCTGTGACTGCGTGCGCTGGGCTGCAATGCGGTAGTAGTGATGTGCGGCTAGCCACCTGAGCACCTGGAGCAAGCGCCTCGGGTCGGCCTTGGTCGCGGCCCCGATCGTCTGCGGGCCGATGATTCCGTCCACAGCGATGTCGTAGCCCAAGAACACCAGCGCTTCCTGCAGCAGTCGATGCGCCGTCGCCGGCCCCATGTTGACCGACAGATCAAAAACTTTAGTAGCTACATCTTGATCCTTTATGTCACCATAGCGATATTTGTCCCACCAGTCCCGGCGGTAGATGGCGATGGCGTCTTCCCGGGTTAGGTTGGCGATGTCCAAATTGGGATAGCTCCGGCGGCTAATGCCCCACTTTGTCTCCCCGCCGGGGTCTGATGGATCGTTGACGTAGCCGCCCTCGTGCTGAAGGACCACTTCCACAGCCCGTCGGAATCGTTCGTCCATTACAGTGGTCATATCGTCATCGTCACCTCCTTGCGCTTGCCGCCGAAGCGATTGGGACTCGTGAAACAGCACTACCGCCCCACCTCGCCGTCATGCCTGTCCTGCAGCACAGCCAGCGCCTGACGCAAGCGGTCTGGTATCGGTACGCCGATTTCTCCAAGATTTTCCGTGATACTAATCCCTTCGTTAGCAACTAAAAACCAAATGGTAGCTGTTTGTAGCACCGGAGCCGCCATTCCAGTACCTCGATCCAAAAGGTGGGCTAAAGCCACCAGGATAAAGTAGCCCAC
>JAKORR010000080.1 GCA_029777735.1 Armatimonadota bacterium
ATAGCAGACACGAAAAAGGCTAGGCGCACGACGGCATCACGCATTTATTAGGTGCGGCGCAAAGGGCTCAAGATAGTCCCGCCACTGTTCGTGTCTGAGAGCAGCGCAGAAAGTGGAGTAGCCAAGATAGGGGATGAACCTTGGTCGTTCTGGCTGGCGAAGAAGTCTCATTCCTGCTTGCTGAGGCGTCCGGTTGCCCTTCTGGTGATTGCATTCGGGGCAGCAGGCCACCAGGTTCTCCCACGTGTGCAGGCCACCACGCTCCCTGGGAATGACGTGATCGATGGTCAGGTCCCGACCGCGGGCGCCACAGTATTGGCAGGTGTAGTCATCGCGGGTGAGCACACCCTTGCGCGACAATTTCAGCTCTGGCAGCGGTCTGCGCACTAGATAGCACAGCCGAACTACCGATGGCATTCGAATCATCATAGAGGGAGTGGAAATATACTGAGAGTCCTCCTCGACGACGACGGCCTTGCCCACGACGACAAGGCAGACGGCTCGACGCCACGAGGTGACGTTGAGTGGCTCGTAGTTCTGGTTCAGGACGAGTACATGACCGACCATGTGCTACTGCACCCTTACCCAAACCGCAAAGCAAAGTGGCTCACCACAGAAACTACACTGATGAGCCGCCCGTGTCTCCGCCGCATGCACGTTTATAATCCATCCTCCATCGTACACGACAACATGCACGACGCTTGGGTCAGATACACTTGGCCTCATATCCCATGCAAAATCTTACTCACACATCCCAACGGTGTCAATGTTTGCCTGGCTGCTCGAGGGCACCCCACCACTTGGCGCGGGGATCTCAAGGTTAACCGCACGGCGCTTAGTATCATCTGGTGGCTCCCCACAGGGTATGGTATTATGTAGAGAAGCGATCATTCAGCAGATTGGGCTGGACACCGAGGCTTTGGCCCAGAGGGTTATAGGTGCTCTTTTGTATTGAGCAACCGCAAAGTTGTCCATACAGTGCTGGAGTAAGCACACGAACGTGCACAAGAGGGGCCTGGGCGTGGCCGTGGGGGTTTGTTGCCTGAGAGCATCAGCGAATTCCTGGCCGGTCCGTCAGGCAAGTAAGCACCCTAGGGTACTTGTGTTGGCTTCCTAGCAGTGGTGAGTCCACAGGCCCTGTGAAGACAACAGGACTCCACAACCCGGGGGCGATGGACAGCTGTGTTCGAAGAGAACGCTCCCGGGGATAGGATGAGTGGCTGTGCGGACCCTAGCGCTGCCTATACTGTATCTGGGTATCTGGGGCTGGTCAGGTCCCTCGGTTCAGTTGCTGTTGAGCGAAGACCCTTTGATTTGAGGAGTGGGAATGGTTCAGGCGCTATCGGTAATGGTTCTTGCGTGTGTCGGCAGCGGAGTGGGCCCACGACCTGAAGTGGGGCCGGTGTTTGACGTGCTGCCGGTCACTCGGGAAGGGACGGTTTTGGTGCCCGCGGCTCCCTTGGCCCAGTGGTTGGGCGTGCTCTTTGAGCAGCGTGGGACCGAAGCCGTCGCTGGTGTCGACTTGGCACGTCCACGCTTGGTTTTGCGCGCCGGCAGTGTCGACGCGCTGCTTGAGGGTAAGCCTCACCGTCTGCCCTTGGCGCCTGAGATTATCCACGGAGAGTTCTTCGTGCCGCTGCGCTCCTTCGCGGAGCATTTCGGAGCTTGGGTCAACAGTGAGGGACGGCTGGTGCGTCTGGCCGTGCCACAGCGCCGTCTGGCCGCTGAGCTTATGGCGGCCCCTGATCCAGCCGATCACCTTGGCAAGATCTGGAAAGTGGTTGCCCGTTGGCTGGGACTGCGCGACGCGGGCAAAGACAACGATCCATGGCAGCTGCTTTCCGCGCGACGGCGTCAGAAGATACTGGCGGAGGTGGGACCAGAGGCGCCCAGGCTGGTGCGGGAGCGCTTCGACAGCAAATCCGTAAAGGGGATGCGAATCGTGGCCGACGGCCTCAACCTGCAGGATGGGACAGGCTGGGTGTTGGCCACGGTGCTGCGGCAAGACGGCGCCGTCCTTGCCACGCGCTTTGAGATGATGCTTGAAAGAACGGGCTGGAGGGTTGACAGGATCACCGAGCAGACGATTATGTCCAAGAGCGATGGCCCGAGGGACGAAGACGCGATACTGACCTTGGAGCTGGAGTCCACGCAGGTCGAGGAAGAGCTCGACGCCCAAAGCTTGGGCTGTGGGACTATCGTGGCCTCTTCGGGCCCGCGGTCGGTCTAGGCAGGGTGGCAGAGCGTGGCTTGGGGTCCCAAGGGATTGGGTCTAAACGAGTAGCGTTGGGCGTGGTGGTTGGTCTGGGCAACCACGGCCAGCGGGAGGTTGGCGTAAAGCTCCCTACACCGACAAACAAGAAGAGGTTTGCGTGACAGCCGGAGTTAGGTACACTTGGTTAACGGTTCGGTTGGCAAGGAGGCGACGGAATGCCTGAGAGCGTTCTACAGCAGCAGGTTGAGGAAGTGCTAGACGACATTCGCCCGAACATAGAGGCGCATGGCGGTGGGGTTGAGTTGGTCAGTGTGAGCGACGACGGGATCGTTGAGGTCCGACTTAAAGGCGCCTGCCGGGGATGCCCAATGTCCGAGTTGACACTGCGCTTGGGCATCGAGCAAGTCCTGCGAGAGTCTCTACCCGAGGTTAAGGAAGTTCGCTCGGTGGATTAGGGCCCCTCGGGCAACCCTTCCGTTGGGCCTATAGGAGGTAGCACAGTGAAGTTCTTCATCGACACCGCTAACGTTGACGAGATACGCCGGGCCGCAGGATGGGGCATCCTGGATGGCGTCACCACGAATCCCTCGCTCGTGGCCAAGGAAGGTCGGGATTTCGAGGAGGTCGTCCGCGAAATCTGCGATATTGTCGACGGCCCTGTAAGCGCCGAGGTAACCTCGGTTGACGCCGAAGGTATAATCGCAGAGGCACACAACCTGCGGACCTGGGCAACGAACATAGTCGTGAAGGTTCCCCTGATCCCCGAGGGCATCAAAGCAGTGCGCGTTCTGAGCCAAGAGGGCGTACCTTGCAACGTCACCCTATGCTTCTCGCCGGTCCAGGCACTGCTGGCGGCCAAGGCCGGGGCGGCTTACATATCTCCCTTCGTGGGTCGCCTTGATGATGTTGGTCATGACGGCATGGAACTCGTGGAACAAATCCTGACGATCTACGACAATTACGGCTTCGAGACTGAAGTCATCGTTGCAAGCGTTCGCACGGTCCAGCACGTTCTACAGGCCGCGTTGCTCGGTGCACACATCGCAACCGTGCCCTTCTCGACGCTGGAGAAGCTTTTCAACCATCCCTTGACCGACAAGGGGCTCAAGTCCTTCCTATCGGACTGGGAAAAGCTGCAAGAGGAATTGGGGAAGTCCCGGCAAAGTGCAAGCTAAGGGAAAAGTGCAAGCTAAGGGACCAGCGGTCACAGGCTAAGAGGGCTTTGTGAGACGACGGGGGAGGGGCGTAATTATTATTGATCGTCGGTGCTATGATGGCTACAGTGAAGGGACCCGGGCGGAGTCACAACACCGCGGGTATGCGTGAGAGCCGACGCAGACCAGGGTGTGCAGAAACTCGCTTAATGGCGTAGTTGCTCTTGCGGTGAGCAAGCGGGTTGTAGTATACTTCCGCCGTAGGCCCGGGCAGGGCCGGCCGCGCGGCTGGCACTCTTAACATGGAAAGCTCAGCAACAGCGAGGCGGCACTGTGGCTTACGGGGGCCTTGGCAGTGGGCCTGCCGCAGGGTAGACTTGGTTGGGCGGTACAGTTGTGTGGGGCAGGCCCAGGTGGGCCAGTTTAGGGCGGCAATTCAGACGGTCCAAACACAACAAAGCCTCGCTTGCAGCCTAGGCCAGGAGAGTGATTGCAGTGCTTAGCGGCCGTCACATACGGGCTGTGCCGGTCCTTTTGTTAGGCATACTCCTCGTATGCGTACCGGTTTGGAGGGCTGTGAGTCAGCAGAGCAGCTCTCACAGGTACGGGCCGAATCTTCTGCCCTTCGTACCTCCTTCGATGAATCCGCTAAGCAATCATGTCTACATAGGTCATGCCCTTCCACCTTTGCCCAAGTCAGTCAGCACCACCCAGGCAGGTCCGTGGCCCGACAAAAACCTTAATCCTAACACGCCTGCAACTGCGGAGCTAGAGCCTGCCGCCGCCCCCGGCCAGACAATGAATCGTGTGGCCTTTGCGACGATGGGGGTTGATGCGGACGAAGACTTCCGGATAGACCCGACGCTTCCCACCGACCCGAACTTCGTGCCCAACTACAACATCTGGACCATGCGGCCGGATGGGTCGGAAACGCGCCAGCTAACAGACCTGCCCGGCCACGAGCGCGAACCGGCGTGGGACCCCGGGTCGCGATGGATCGCCTTCTCGTACCAAGAGAAGGCCGGCGACAACTGGGACATCTACCTGATTAACCTGAACACCCTGGCCGTACAGCGTCTCACTTTTGGTGAGGGCAATAAGAGACACCCTACCTTCTCCATGGACGGCAACTGGGTCGCCTTCCAGTGGGACCTGAAGGGCAATTGGGACATATACAAGACACCCACTTCGGGATGGGCGCCGCAGCAGCTAACCAGTTCGTCTGGTGACGAGACTGATCCCACTTGGTGCTCCAATGCGAACCTTATCGCTTACACGGGCACGGTCGGCGCGCGGAAGCGTATCTTTGTCATGGACCAGGACGGTGGGAACCAGACGGTTCTCAGCAGTGGCGGGATGGGCGGCCAGGGCGACGATGTGGAGCCTGCCTGGTTGTGGATCGAGACCAGCGCCACCCAGACGCTGGACATTGTCTTCGCATCGAACAGGCTGACCAGCGGCGTGGACCCGCGTGGCGACTTCAATCTCTACAGGATGGGCGGCATCGGGGAGGTTGACGGTCCCGAGGCCGTCCTCCTGACCAACAAGGATGAGGCGGGAGACGCGGCAGACGATCGCAACCCCACGATCAGCCCTGACCTGCAGCGCGCCTCCATGCGCGTCTATTTCGAGTCCACGCGAGACGACCCCACGCTCAAGAACGCGGACGTCTGGACCTTCTTCGTGTCCGATAGGCGGCCGCCGGAGCTTGTGGAACTGCCGTGGGTGAGCCAGCGCGAAGTTGCGCCGGGCTCAACGATCAAGATCTCGGCACGGGTGCGCGACTGGGACACGGGCGTTGCACAGGTAGTGGCGATTCTCAAGAATCCTGAGCCCTCGGACCCGGTGCGCGGTGGCCCCAACACCAACAACTGGCTTGTGAACTGGACCTACCACGATCCGGACTTCGATTCTCAGACGTCGGGTTGGCGCTTCCTTGAGTACGACTATCCCGAGGTAGCTCGGGTCCCGCTCGAACTCGAACCCGGCAGCAGTAGCACCCCCGGCGAGGGTGGGGTCTTCTCCGCGGAATACGACACGCAGACCGTGGCTCACGACTACGTGATCGACATCGAGGTAGTCGACGAGGTAGGCAACAGCCTGCGGTACGACGACGTCTATGGGTTCACAACACGCGCCTTCCAGCCCAAGAACAACACGCTCTTCGTGAACGACTACTGCGAGGGGCAAAGCTTCCTTTACAAGCTGGGCTACAACAACGACTACGCCGCTGCCTACCCGGTCGAGAGCTACTACACGTACAACCCTAGCGGTCTGGACCCGCAGGGCCAGAACCCCTCCGGCGGCGTCCGGTTTGACACTATCAGGGGATATTACCAGGAGCGCTACGACGTCTGGCGGATCATCTGCCGTGGCCCGATACCTGCCTGGGTGTATCAGTACTACCTGCCGACGGTGGAGTACCAGTTGGACCCGCAGGAAGCGCTGTCGGACCCCGACGGAGCGAAGCCGACACGGCGCGTGCTGGTGGCCGACCGGGCAGTGGTTTGGGCATCGCCGCACACCGGCAACCTGTGGGTGGCCAACGGCTCCCTGATTGATGCCGCGACGCAGGCCGATCTGGCTCTCTTCCTCGATAGGGGAGGTAGGCTATTTATCTCTGGCGAGGACATCGCCTGGGCGCTGACGATGAACGGGACGACCCCCAACGAGTTCGTCACGCGCTACCTGAGGGCAACCTTCCTTCGTGACACGCCGGTGTTGATTGGAACCTACCCGAGACTGGGGTACCCAGACCTCGACGAGCCTGTGATGGACAATCAGTCCCAGTGGTGGCGTCTGCCGCGCGAGATAGGCTATACCTTCACGGCCAAGGGTCGTGCCAGCGATCCGGTTTCGGACGATCCCTGGGCAGGCGCTGGCCCGATCAGTATGGAGCACGAGCAGTACCTACATATTCAGAACCAGCCCGATCACCCACAGACTCTGGTCACGCCAAAGGTCGACCCCAACGGACCTGACTTTACGGACGCTGCCGAGTTCTCCTTCCGGCCCGACATCATCCAGGAACAGGCCGGGGCCGTGAAACTCTATGCTCTGGGCGACAATTACGACCAGGGCCAGACCATCGGCCTGCGCTACGAGGACCTGACGTCAGGTGCCAAGGTTATCTACCTTGCCTTTGGATTCGAACAAATCCACCGTCGCTGGAGCAGTGGCACCTGCTATAACCACCGGGCTAACTTGATGCACAACAGCCTGTGCTGGATGCGGACGAGCGGCTTCCAGGGGCGAGTGCTTGGCGGCGACGGCAAGCCCATTACCAGCCCCACGCCGATTGTTTACTGCTATCG
>JAKORR010000838.1 GCA_029777735.1 Armatimonadota bacterium
ATGTCCTCGCCACGGACCATTTGGGCGAGCTGGCTCTCTAGCTCCTTCATGGCGGCCAGCCCCCAGCCTGATACCGACTGGTAGGTCGAAAGAACCATCCGTTTGATTCGGGCCGCGCGATGCAAAGGTGCCATAGCAACAACGACTTGTACGGTCGAGCAGTTGGGCGATGCAATGAGCCTTGTGTCGCGGGTCACTGTGTCCATGTTGACCTCAGGCACCACCAGAGGCACGTGGGGGTAGAGGCGAAAGTCGCTGCCATTGTCGATGCAATAGGCGCCCGCTCTGATGGCAACGTCAGCCCATTTGCGGCTGGCGCCCTTGGAGCCCTCGCGCCCGGCAAAGAACACGATATCCAACCCCTTGAACAGCTCCGGTGCAGTTTGGTGGACTTGGACCTGACGCCCCGCCATCTCCTCAACCCGCGCCGACGTAGCCATGACCACCGGCGGCTCTGCCATCGGGAACTTGCGTTCTTCCAAACAACGGAGAATACGGTCCCCTACGGGGCCTACCCCCACTACACCGACCCTCAAAGACATGACCTTTCACCTCTCGGACAAATTAAGCGAGCGCCGAAACACGCCAAACGGCTAGAGGAGGCTGTCCAGCCCGTAGACCAGACCCTTCAGCTTCCTGACGGACCTGATCGCCAGCAGCACACCCGGCATAAAGCACTCACGGCTGCTCGACACGTTCTCGATAATCAGTAGCTCGCCCTGCGCGCCGAACACAACTTCCTGGTTAGCAACATAGCCCGGCAGCCGGATCGAGTGGATCCGTAGCCCGGCCGTCTCGCCGCCACGACTGCCCGCCAGCTTTTCGTGAGCTGTTGGAGCACTGCGCAGGGGCTCGCCCCGCGCAGCCTCCATTAGCTCAGCCGTTTTCAAGGCCGTGCCCGAAGGAGCATCGGCCTTGTGCTCATGGTGCCGCTCGACGATCTCGGCGTACTCGAAGTAACGCGCGGCTTCTGCCGCAAACCGCATCATCAGGTTAGCACCCAAGCTGAAATTAGGCGCGATGATACAGGTTGTGTTGTGATTACGACACATTCGATCGATAATCTTCAGATCCGTATCACTAAAGCCGGTAGTGCCTACCACGCAAGACACTCCGGCCTTTAGGGCTACTTCCAAGTTGCCCATCACAACATCCGGATGAGTGAAATCCACCATTACGTCGGGGGAACTTTGCTCAATAGCCGCCGCCAGGTGGCCCAGAACCTTGATGCCCAAGGAGTGTCCAAGGGCCACCTCGCCGACATCTCTATTGAGTCCGGCTGGGTCGACGGCAGCCACCAGCTCCATATCTTTGGCGCTGGTGACCGCCCGGACCACATGTTGTCCCATATTGCCACACGCGCCGCTGACCAGAACACGAATCGTATCTGACAAGATGACGAGGTCCCTCGCTCTCAGGTACTTGATCTCGGGCACTCACCGTCAAGAGTGGGTGGCGCTCAGGGCCTACCGCCGCCGGTCGCTGCCGGGAGACTGGCGACCACTGCGCCGATCACGACGGTTGTCGGACCGCGAATCGGGCAGGTTGTCCGGACGCGGCAGTAGCTCCTTGCGGCTCAGGCGAATTTTGCCTTCCGGATCAACCTCGATGACCTTCACCTTTACCTCGTCGCCGACCTTGGCGACGTCCTCGGTTTTATCCACGTGTTCCCACGCCAGATGCGAGATATGAAGCAGTCCTTCGCGGCCCGGCAGTATCTCGACAAAGGCGCCGAAGGGCATGACTGAGACAACGCGGCCCGTGAAGACTTCCCCTACCTGCACCTCGCGGGTCAGGTCTTCGATGACCTTCTTGGCCTGCTCTACCTTCTCCCCATCGGCGCCGAACACATAGACCGTGCCGTCATCCTGAACATCTATGTCGACACCGTAGGTTTCCTGGATTCCGCGGATTGTGCGACCGCCCGGTCCGATGACCAGACCGATCTTCTCGCGGTCCACGTGCACCGCGAACATTCGCGGCGCGTAGGGCGACAGCTCCTCACGCGGATAGGGCAGCGTCTCAGCCATGATGTCCAGAATCTGCATCCGCGCCGCGCGAGCCTGCTCCAAGCCCTCCAACAGCAGGCTAACAGGCAAGCCATCGGTCTTTGTGTCCATCTGGATGGCCGTCAGTCCGATTCGGGTACCCGCGACCTTGAAGTCCATGTAGCCCTCAAAGTCCTCCAGCCCCTGGATGTCCGTCAGGAGCTGATAGCGAGACGGGCCGTCCCACACCAGGCCTATGGAGATCCCGGCCACAGGGGCCTTAATGGGCACGCCGGCGTCCATCAGGGCCAGGGTAGATCCACAGGTCGCGCCCATAGAAGTAGATCCGTTGCTCTCGAGCACCTCGGAGACAAGGCGGATTGTGTACGGGAATTCCTCAGGCTTGGGCAACACTGGCTGGAGAGCGTTCTGGGCCAGAGCGCCGTGGCCGATTTCTCGCCTGCCTGGTCCCCGCAGCGGCCGCACTTCGCCCACCGAGAAGGGCGGGAAGTTGTAGTGGTGCATGTACCGCTCGTAGTCCTCTTCCTCCAGCGTGCGCACCAAGCGCTGGTCTGTAGTGGCTCCTAGAGTAGTGATGGTGAGCACCTGGGTTTCGCCGCGCTGGAACAGGGCCGACCCGTGAACGCGCGGCAGCAGGTCCACCTCACAGGTGATCGGACGCACCTGGTCAAAGGTGCGTCCGTCCACGCGCCGTCCCTCTTCCAGAACCACGCGCTTGAGATACTCGCCGGTGATCTCCGCGATGACTGCTTCCACGTCCGGACGGGGATTCTCGTGTACGGCCTCGAGCTGCGCCACCAGCTCCTTAGTAATGAGACGCAGGCCCTCTGAGCGTTCTTTGTTGGTAGGTGTGTCAAGCGCCGCGACCACGCGGTCCTCAAGGGCGCGCACAGCCTCCACAATCTCTGGCCGCGGCTCCCACAGGGTGACCTCGCGCTTGGACTTACTTGCCTCTTCGATGAAGGGCTCGATGAGATCGATCACGGTTTGACACTGATTGAAACCGAGGTTCAGAGCATCGGCGACGACAGCCTCTTCGACCTGATCAGCCTGCAGCTCAATCATGACCACACCTGTGCGCGTGGCGGCCACAAGCAGTGACATGCTACCGGCCTCGACCTGCTCGAAGGACGGGTTGACGATGAACTCCTGGTCCACTCGCCCAATCAGCGCCACGCCCAGCGGCCCACCAAAGGGGACCGAAGAGATGGACATCGCCACCGACGCCCCCAGCATCGAAACAACGTCCACGGAGCTTCCATGCTCGGCCGACAGGGGAGTAGCGATGATCTGCACGTCGTGGCGAAGACCTGAAGGCAGGAGCGGCCGGATTGGCCGGTCGATCCGCCGTCCGGTAAGCACGGCTTCCTCGGAGGGACGGCCTTCACGGCGGAAAAACCCACCGGGAATACGGCCGGCGGCGTACATTCTCTCCTCGAAGTCAACCCTCAAGGGGAGGAAATCGGCATCCACAGGGTCAGCGCTGATGCCAACGGTGGCCAGAGCGACAGTGTCGCCGTACTGACACACCACTGCAGCGTCCGCTTGGTTAGCCAAACGCCCGGTTTCGAGCCGTAGTTTGCGGCCCGCCAGTTCACATTCTAATACATGGATTGACATAACAAACAAACCTCCTCCGCCGGCGGAGGAGGTCAGCGGGGCAATGAGGAACCAGGTAGAACAAAGGCGTTGTGCTTTGCTCTACCTGTTTCCTCATCACGTCCCTTGACCTGCGTTCCGCGGGCGGAACGTAACGACCAACAAGCGCCTCAGACCGTCGAGACTGCTGTAACTCCCGCCTACCGGCGTAGCCCCAGCGCCTCGACCACTGCTTGATAACGCTCGGGGCTCTTCGCCCTGAGATAGTTGAGCAGCCGTCGGCGCTGACCGACTAGTTTGAGCAACCCGCGCCGCGAGTGGTGGTCCTTGCGATGGGCCTGTAAATGTTCGGTGAGCTGCTGCACTCGCGCCGTGAGAAGTGCAATCTGTACTTCGGCGGATCCAGTATCTCCGTCATGTTGCTGAAAACGCCCAATGAGTTCCTGCTTCTGTTGCTTTCTGAGAGGCATGAAAGCCGCCCGTCCTTCTTCCCTTACACCGCCGTCCTGGGGCAGACAACAAAACGGCGATGCCGCTCTCGGTCGCTAGGACCGCCCACAGCCGCGGGAAGCGTTGGGAGGCGCTGCTCGCAGTCCGGGGTTTAGCGGTGGATAGATGATACCATAGACCGGCTAGCACGTAAAGTGCCTGCCGCGTTGCTTCCTAGACCTGCGTCCCGTGGTACATTACGGCCTTTGCCCCTCGGGCCGCTGCACTCCCAAGCCTTGCTGAGGAACCTGTTCTACCAACCTCCTGGCACTGAGATGTCGCGAGTCGTTTTGATTAAATATGCAAGGGTATGGGACGTAGAGTAGATGGGACAGGAAGGATAGGGGCCAGTGCACGCTGAGACCGCGAGAGTCGGCTTTGGGCCTCTTCTGTCGCCCCCGCAGAACTCGCACCCAGCCTCCGCAGCTACGGAAAAGTATGCCATGGGATCGGCAGCATCGGCCGCCGATTGACGCTGTTGTCGGTGAGCGTTACACTCTCCACGGGAAATCGATAGCCCGATAGAGAGCTGCATTCCTCCTCGGGCAGGAACTCGGAATCATGCCTCCTCGGAATCATGGCTCCTGGAAGTTGACGCAGCGTCAGTCCCAGCTCGAGGCACGGCTTGCGGCCCATCTCGAGATGCATCCCTTGGTGGCAGCCGTGCTGGTCGCCGCAGGTGTGACGGACCCAGGTCAGGCCAAAGCCTACCTGTCTGGTTCGCTCGACTCTCTTCCGGACCCCCTGGCCCTACGCGGCATGGGGGAGGCAGTGGAGCTAGTTCTGGGCGCCCTTGCCGCGGGCGAGGAAATCCTCGTCCACGGCGACTACGACGCCGACGGCATCTGCGCGGCGGCTGTGTTGCTGAGGACTCTCTCACGACTGGGCGGGCTCGTGCACTTCTACATACCTGACCGTCTCGCGGACGGTTACGGCGTGAGCGAGCGTGCCGTCAGAGCTGCCGCAAGGCGCAAGATCCCGCTGCTTGTCACGGTTGACTGCGGTATCACAGCGCATGAGGAAATAGCACTGGCCAAGTCCTTAGGCTGCCGTGTCATCGTTTTGGACCACCACGAACCCGACCCGGACCTGCCGGAAGCGGACGTCGTAGTAGCGCCTCGATTGCCTGACTGGGAGTACACCTGCGCCGAAATGCCCGCCGCAGCGCTGGCTCTGCGCTTCGTGCAAGCCCTGGGCAACCGTGTGGGCGACGACACTCTGTGGGCCAAGGACTTGGTTGAGCTGGCCGCCGTGGGCATAGTGGCCGACGTGGCCCCAATGGAAGGCGAGAATCGAATCATCGTACGAGCGGGTCTGGACCGACTCCCACATAGCCCGCTGCCAGGGTTACGGGCGCTACAGGAGCTGGCGGCGGTCAAAGCCCCAGTGCGGGCCTACGATGTGGGCTTCCGTATTGCTCCACGAATCAACGCGGTTGGGCGCCTGGCTGACGCCGGCGACGCCCTCGAGCTACTCCTGACCGACGATGACGACAAGGCCCGCCGACTGGCTCTGTATCTCGACGGGAAGAACCGCGAGCGCCAGCAGATTCAGCAGCAGATCTACAATCAGGCCGTACGGATGCTCGGCGCCCACCCCGAGCTTCTTGAGATGCCCGTGCTGGTACTGCACTCAGACACGTGGCACGTGGGAGTCGTAGGCATTGTGGCGTCGAAGATCGCGGAGGACTTCGGGCGCCCGGCCGTACTGCTGGGAAGCGCCGACGGGTTGGCTTGCGGCTCAGCCCGCAGCGTCGCAGGCTTTGACATAACCGCCGCTCTCAGGTCCTGTGGCCACCTGCTCATCCGTTGCGGCGGGCACTCCATGGCCGCCGGCCTGACCGCCGAAGTTAGCAAGATCGAGGACCTGCGCCGGGCCTTGGAGGCCTATTGCGAGCTCGTGGGTACGGGCGAAGCGCTCGCTGAAGTCCCAGGGCGGGTGGCGATTCCGGTAATGTCCGAGGAGTTGGACGAGACCATAGCCGACGACTTGGCGCGGCTGGAGCCCTTCGGCCCAGGCAACCCGGAGCCGTTATTCGCACTGTGCGGTTTAGAGGTCGTTGAGGCCCGGACTGTCGGGCGCGACAACTCGCACCTCAAGCTTGTCCTCACCGACGGCGCACGGGCGCTAGCTGCCATCGGTTTCCGCATGGGCAATGGCGACAAGCCTAAGCCTGGTGACCACATCGACGTATGCTTTGTGCCCGAGACTGATAACTACTGGGGCAAACCCCAATTACAGCTCCGGCTTGTGGCTTGGGAGCACTCGGGCACGCGTGGCCGTCACTGAGGTCCAGGGGACGAGGAGGATGGGCAAATGCCTATTGTGCGTTTCTCCGTCAGCACTTCCCGATCACGCGAGGTCGTGGACATCACCCGCCAGGTCCAGGAGGCCGTCGGGAGCATGGGTATCGAGGAGGGCCTTGCGTGCATCTGCGTCGCTCACTGTACCTGTGCGGTGTATGTTAACGAGTACGAACGAGGGCTGGTGGCGGATGTCTTGCGGCTGATCGAGGAGATAACGACCCATAGGGAGTGGCAGCACGACCGCATCGACGACAATGCACAAGCTCACCTTGGAGCGATCGCCATCGGTAACTCGCTGACGATGCCGGTGACCGACAGCACAGTGGAGCTGGCGACGTGGCAGCGGATACTACTGGTGGAGCTGGATGGGCCACGGCAACGCAACGTCCTAGTGAGCGTGGTGGCTGATCGGTGACACAGAGGGGCATAAGCACGGCAGTGGTGCTCGTCGGCGGTCTGGGCACCCGCCTGCGCCCTTTGACCAACCTGCTGCCCAAGCCTCTCCTTCCTCTGCTTGATATACCCCTGATCGGGCACCAAATCCTGTGGCTTGCGCGCAACGGGATTCAACGCGTGATTCTGGCTGCGGGCTACAAGGCCGAGCGGTTGCGCTCTGAGCTACTGCGCCACGACTGGGGCCTAGAGCTGACAGTCGTCGAAGAACCTGAGCCATTAGACACCGCAGGGGCCATCAAGTTCGCGTCCCAGGGCCTTGAAGAGACCTTCCTCGCCACCAATGGGGACCTGATCCTCAACCCGTCACTGGCCGATATGGTAGCTGCCCATAAGGCGGCAGGGGCCGCAGCGACGATCATGCTGCGTCGCGTCGAGGACGTATCTCACTATGGCTTGGTGCTGCGCGATGACACGAGTCGGGTGATCGCCTTCTTAGAGAAGAAGCCCGAAGATGAAACAGGCCAGCGCACAGTTAACGCTGGGGTGTACCTGCTGGAACCCAATGTGTTACACTTAGTTCCAGAACGGAGCAGTTGGTCTATCGAACGAAGGCTGTTTCCGGATTTGCTTGCCAGCGGCGCAGTGATTCATGGTCACCTCCCGGCCCGGCCCTACTACTGGATAGATGTGGGGCGTCTTGACACGTACCGCCAGGCTCATCGCGACCTACTGGCCGGCGTGGTAGACTGGTGTGGGCCCTGGGTCTCCGAACAGGCGACGATCAGTCCGCAGGCTAAGCTTGTGGCGCCTGTCTTCCTCTCTGGTGGCGTGAGGGTGGGGCCAGAAGCCGTTGTCGGGCCCTTTGTGAGCCTTAGCCCTTGTGTGGAAGTAGGCGAGGGTGCGCGGGTGGAGGATAGCATTGTCTGGGCCACAGCTCGGGTAGGCCACGGCGCCCGGGTGGTGGGCTGCGTCGTTACTCCGGAGGCCGTGGTGCCCGACGGTGAATCGATCTCCGACAGGATAGTGATGCCTAAGTGATAGTAGCAGACGACATCCTTCTGATGATTCCCGGGCCGACCAACCTGCCGCCGCAAGTCAGGGAGGCCCTGGGGCGCCCGAGTTTCTACCACCGCGGGAAAGACTTCGCGGACCTGCTGGCCTTCTGTACCGACGCCCTGCGTAGGGTGTTTCAGACTTCCGACGACGTGCTCATCCTGAACAGCTCCGGCACAGGGGGGGTGGAGGCCGCCATCGTCAACACGCTTTCTCCCGGCGACCGCGTGCTGGTTGTGGATGGCGGAAAGTTCGGGGAGCGTATGGTCGAGATTGCCACCACCTATGGCGCGCGGGTGGATGTATTGACTGTGGAACGAGGGCAGGCCGCAGACCCCGCAGAGGTTAGGGCACGATTGGACGGCCACGTCGCCCTCTTGTTTGTACAGAACGAGACTTCCACGGGTGTGCGCCAGGACGCGGATCTGCTGGCCGCGGCGGCCCGCGAGCGGGGAGCCCTAACGGTCGTTGACACCGTGTCGAGCATGGGCGGGATGTCGATCCCAGTCGAGGCGTGGGGCCTGGATGCCGTGGCCGCAGGTTCGCAAAAGGCTCTCATGCTGCCGCCTGGCCTAGCCTTTGTAAGCATGAGCGAACGCGCCTGGGCAGCGGCCGAGAAGGCTAGGATGCCAAAGTTCTATTTTGACTTGAAGGCTGCGCAGGAGTCTTTGGGCAAGGGCCAGACGCCTTGGACGCCCAATGTGAACATGTTCCGCGCGCTGAGGGCCGCGCTAGAGCTGATTCTGGGCGAGGGTTTGGAGAAGGTGTGGCAGCGTCATCACGCTTTGGGGGAGGCAACGAGGGCCGCAGTCGAGGCCTTGGGCCTGGAGCTGTTCTCCGATCGCGAGCACGCTAGCGACGTAGTCACGGCAGTCAGGTCGCCCGAAGGAATAGACAGTCAGGTGCTGGTCAAGAACGTGAGCGCCAAGCACGGGATTCTCATCTCGGGCGGCCAGTCCGAGCTTCGCGGCAAGATCTTCCGGGTGGGGCACATGGGCTGGTGCCAGATAGATGACGTCCTGCGGACCATCCAGGCCACGGCTATGGAACTCAAGGCTCTAGGATTTGAGGTGTCGGTGGGTGATGCATTGACGGCCGCGCGCGCGGCCTATGCGAAGGCAACCGGGGAGGAGAAGCGATGAGCCGCCCCGTGATACTGGTGGCAGACCCTCTGGCCGACGCAGGTCTCCAGGTGCTCAGGAAAGGTGGCGAGGTTGTCGAGCGTATCGGGCTGGCGCCGGAGGAGATGCGCCAAGCAGCGGCAAACGCCGATGCCATCGTGGTGCGAAGCTCGAGCCAGATCACGGCGGATATCATGGAGGCTGCATCACGGCTGAGGGTAGTCGCGCGCGCGGGCGTAGGGGTGGACAACATCGATGTGGACGCCGCCACCAGATTGGGCATTCTTGTGGTCAACTCGCCAGCGGGCAACACGCTGGCCGCCGCTGAGCATACCATCGCAATGCTGCTGGCCGCGGCGCGCAACATTCCTCAGGCCCATGCGGCAATGAGGTCGGGTCGGTGGGACCGAGGCAAGTTCATGGGACGTCAGATCCTAGGCAAGACCCTGGGCGTGGTAGGCTTTGGACGCATCGGCAGAGAGGTTGCGGCGCGGGCCCGAGGTCTGGGCCTACGGGTGCTGGCCTATGACCCCTTCATTTCGGATGACCGCGTGGCCGCCGAGGGAGCCCAGGCCGTAGGACTTGATCAGCTCCTAGCCGAGTCGGACTTTGTGACGCTGCACGCCCAGTTGACGCCGGAAACCGAGGGGATGATCGGCGAGGCTGAGCTGCGTCGGATGAAGCCGTCGGCGTTGCTGATCAACTGCGCAAGGGGTACGCTGGTACAAGAGAAG
>JAKORR010000839.1 GCA_029777735.1 Armatimonadota bacterium
CTCGGCCTGCGGTTTCCCACTTTTGAACAGTCTTTGCAGGTGGGTGAGGCGGAGGTCTAGCAGGTCAGGGAAGCTGGCGATAAGGGCGGTGGCGAGGAACACAAAGCTCATACGGCTGGTCTCGCCGCAAACGAACCTAGCAGCTACATCGCTGCGGCTGGCTATCACCCCAAGCAAGAATAGAAAGCTGTAAGCCGTCACTATGACTACTAGCAAGACCTGTACCCTCCTGGCACTGCGCAGCCGAAGGTGCTTCGGCCCCAGAGGACTCTTGAGGTCGCGAAAAGTCTGCTCCATATGCATGAAAGTGCAGTACAAGTTGGCGGCCCTGCGAAAGTCGAAAAGCAATGTGACCACAAACCACACCATAACTCATTGGGCCCACCCAGGGCGATGGAGTTAACGGCCAATTGGTGGTCTGCCCCCTAGCGGGCTCTGGGGTAAAACAGGTGACCCTTGGGCAGTGCAAAGTCTCCAGCAGAGGCTTTGCACTGGAAGCGGTTTCAAAACCAGGTAAGCGCAATCCTGAGCACGATCATGATACAGGCGAAAGAAAGCACTGTAGATTTCCAGCTTGCGTTTGTAGCGCACGATCAAGCAGCGGCAATTGCCTAGCCAGGCAAAGGTGCGCTTCCTCTTCCAACGGCGCCGATAGCGGCGCTGCGGCGGGAACAAGGGTTCAATGCCCCTTGCTCATCGGCCAGTAGTCGCGATCGCTCGGGGGCCACCGGCTATCACCTCTGGCCCCTTATCATTACACATTACACATTCTTGCCAGAGAATAATCTAGACCCCAAAACCTACCCACCCCAGTTTTGAAACTGCTTCTAGGCTAAGACCTTCCGGCTCTGCCTCTTGAGTTTCGCGGCAGAATAGGTACAGGCCCGCGAAGGATCCGGCGCCGTGGCCGCGAATCACTCTTCCTCGGGCCCAATCCGCAGGAGAAGAGGTGCCAAGTATGCGTGCGGCGCTCGTGGGTATGCTGACGTGCTTTGCCGCAGCGGCTCTGTGCCATGCCGCGGGGACACCGGCCAACGACCAGGATCTGACGATGTTCCGTGGCAACTACTACCGCAACCTGTCCGCCGTGGGAACGGTGCCCAAAAAGCCCAAGATGTTGTGGCGGCTCTATGTGGGCGGGATTCTCGAGGGAACGGCCGAGAACCGCGGCGTGGACCCGGGGACGTGGTGGGCGGGCCTGGGATGGACCGGCCAGCCCGCGAAGGTCGGGAACCGCTACTACTTCGGCTCCCTCAATTCCTACGTCTACTGTGTGGACGCGGCGACGGGAACGGTCCTTTGGAAGCAAAAATGCGGGCACAGCATCAAGGGCTCCGTCAACGTAGTGGGCGACAGGCTGTATCACGGCTGCCGCGACAACAGAATTCGCTGCCGGAGAATCAGTGATGGCGCCGTGATATGGTCGCAGAAAATAGGCAACGACATGGACAGCTCACCCCTGGTCATGCACGGCGCGGTGATCGTGGGCGGCGAAGACGGCGCTATCTACTGCTTCGCAGCCGCGACGGGCGCCCGCTGGTGGACCTATCGCACGGAGGGCAGCAACGAGAGCTCGCCAACGTGGGTAGATGGGAAGATCTACCAGGGCAACTCACGCGGGTGGATGTATTGTCTCCGTAGCGGCAACGGCAAGCTGGTGTGGCGCTTCAGGACTGGCGACGACACGGACTCCACCATGGTCTACTACCGTGGCTGCCTCTACTTTGGGTGCGAGTCGGGGCAGTTCTTTTGCCTCAACGAGAAGACTCGCAAGCTAGTCTGGACGCACAAGTGGCCGCGAGGAATCTGGGCCACGCCCGCCATTTACGACCACAAGGTCTACATAGGCTGCGCAGACGGGTACATGAGGTGCCTGGCGGCTGGCACCGGCAAGGAGCTGTGGAAGTTCAAGTGCAAATCGCGTGTATGGTCGTCGGCAGCTGTCACTGACGGATGTGTCGTCTTCGGCGGAGCCGACGCCGACGGCTGCGTCTACTGCCTCGACGCAGCCACAGGCAAGCTCAAGTGGAAGGTAACCACTGGCGGTTACTTCCTCGCCACGCCCTGTGTGGCGGGCGGACAGATACTCATCGGCAATCACAACGGATGGATCTACTGCATAGGCGAGGACAGGCCCGGCAGCACCCGCGTGCTCCGCGACGCGCTGTTTCCGCTGGACGCTCTGCGCCGCTGGCTGGGCCTGGCTTAGGCGGCCTCGCTCGTGGGTCAAGACGATGGACTGGCGCGTGGGGTGCCAGTACCGATAGATCGGGCGGTGGCCGGTGCGTGAGGACTCCATAACACTGTCTGGAGGCAGACCCATGGCAAGAGAAGTGCGATGGGAGCGCATGTTCCCGGACGAGCTTGAGGCGGCCTTCGAGGCCTGCCCGGTCGTGTACATGCCCTACGGCCTGTGCGAGCCGCACGGGCCCCAGAACGCGCTGGGGATGGACGGGCTGAGGGCCCACGCCTGCTCGTGTCGGGCGGCCCACCGGTATGGCGGAATTGTGGCGCCGCCAACCTTCTGGAACGTCCATGAGCTGGGTATTTATGCCGCGTGGGCACATCCGAGAATCGGCCAGGCCCGGCCGTGGCTGACAGCTCTGCCACCGTGGGTCTTCTTCAAGGACCTGTGCTACCACGTCCGGGCGGCCGACGCCCTTGGCTTCCAGGCGATCGTGGTATTCTCGGGCCACGGAGGACCTCACGGGCATGATTTCCGCACACTAACGGAGCTTCTGCAGCCGCACTTCGCGGGACGACTGGCACTGCTGACCGATGCCGATCTCATCAGGAGTACCAGTTGTGGCCACGCCGATAAGGTCGAGACCTCAATGCTGTGGGC
>JAKORR010000840.1 GCA_029777735.1 Armatimonadota bacterium
AGAGTAAGTCTGAGCGTCCTATGGCACGAAGGGGGAACGCGAAGCCTTGGCTGGAAGGCAATCGTCAGCTGGGGAGCGGATCCCTACCCATGCCGCTTGGAGCCAACTGGAGAGGATGACGGCGTGCTCCAACTGCAACTGAACGGAGCCTGCCCAGAGGTATGCACGGCGCTTTACGATCGGTTGCGCGACCGTGCCCTCAGATTGGACGGCGGCAAGCTCGGGGCCCTAGCCGAGCAGGGACACTATGGGCTCGCCGGGCGAGCGTCGCCCGTGGAAGGCAGCAGCGTGGCCTTGCTAAGCGCGACCGTCGTCGCCGATTTCATGAAGGAACGACGTGGGATTGTGCACTTCGCTCCGATAGATAAGACCGTGTTCTCACGCCCTCAGGCTGGCTGGTGCTCCTGGTATTACTTCTACCGCAACGTAAGGGAAGAGGACGTGGTTGCTAACGTCCGGTGGCTTGGCGAGAACCTGCGCCAGTATGGAGTCACATGGATCCAGGTGGACGATGGCTGGCAAGCCAAGGGCAGCGCGGAGAGCGAATTCTGGCGCGACTGGCGGGACTTCGACCCAAAGTTCCAGCACGGGATGAGGTGGCTGGCTGATCAGATCAAAAGCTTCGGATTCAGGGCTGGGCTATGGCTGACACCCTATGCCACCAACGCTGAGGAACTGGTCAAGGAGCATCCTGACTGGTTCGTGCGCGACAAGCCCGACCACTACTTCGACTCGGGTTGGATAGGACGCTACCTGATCGACCCTACCCATCCCGGCGCCCGTGACATGTACCTACGCGGCCTGTTCAAGACCATGACAGAGGATTGGGGCTATGACTACTTCAAAATCGACGGCCAACCTCCCACATGCAACTACTACCGCCTGCTGCAGGAGCGGCTGCACGAACCCATGGACGGCGCCGAAGCCTACCGGCTGGGCCTCAAGGTGATTCGGGAGACACTGGGTCCGGAACGTTTCCTGCTGGGCTGCTGGGGCACACCGGTGGAAGGCATTGGTTTCATGAACGGGTCGCGAACTGGCGGCGACGTGGCGGCCACCTGGCGGGGCATGATGCCCGCGCTGGACGCGACCAAGCGCTGGTACTTCCTGCACAACGTCGTCTGGTACTGCGATCCCGACTGCCTCATGGTGCGGCCACCGCTGAGCCTCGATCAAGCCCAGGCTTGGGTGACGCTGTTCGGCATCACCGGGCAACACCTCATGCTGAGCGACAATATGCCACACCTGGACGTCGAGCGCGTAGACCTCATCAAGAGAATATTACCCGTAGCTGACGTCCGCCCGGTGGACTTATACCCCCGGAGCCGAATTGACATAGCGCACCTCCGCGTGCAGCGGTCGGGACAGTGGGCGCAGACATCGGGTGGAGGCGGCGACGTCCAGCCCCGCATCATAACGGCAGGCGACGACTGGAGCGTTGTGGCGGCGTTCAACTGGTCAGAGCGGCCGAGGGTCCAGGAGGTGAACCTGAAATCGCTCGGGATTCCGGCCTCAGGAGCCGGCAGGTACGTCGCATACGACTTCTGGGCCCGCAAGTGTCTGGGCGAAGTAGTACGGTCAGTGAAGCTTGCAGTAGCTCCACGTAGCTGCGTCCTGCTCGGTCTGCGCCGGTGGGACAGGCGTCCAAGCCTGCTCGGACTCGACCGGCATATCACGCAGGGCGCCGAATCGCTGAAGGAGTACCGCGTACGCGACTCGGCCTCTCGTCGCATCCTTTCGGGCACAAGCGAACTATTGGCAGGAGAAGCCTATGGCATCGTTTTCGCCTTGCCGCCCCAGCCAAGAAGCTGGCGGGTCGCCAACGTGCAGGCGACTTGTGCCAGCGAACAGGAAAGGCTAGGCGATGTGGTACGGGTGATCCTGCGATCGGACAAGGGTGGACCTACAGCCTGGGAGGTCGTATTCGAGCCGGAGGACACCACAAAGCAGTCGATGGAAGTGCCACTGAGGCTAACGGCCCAGAGGCAGAGAAGGGGCTTGACGCTGAGGTGGGAGCCGATAGCGGTCGGTGGCGCTCCGACGGTATGCTACTATACGGTATGGCGCGATGGCCAGGAGCTGGCCCGTACCACGCGGCTGGAGGCCATGGACTGGGTCGGAGGCGAGGCGCGCTATCGTGTTACAGCCCACGACCTTGTGGGTGGTCTGTTAGGCGAGAGCGATGAGGTCAAGGCCGAGGCCGTGCAAGTTGTCACTGTGCCCGAGCCAGATGTGTACCTAAGCGACCTCAAGCCTCTGTTGTCTAAGCAAGACTGGGGAGAGCTTCGCCTGGACAAGAGCGTGGAAGGAAACGATCTGACCATTGCCGGGCGCAGGTTCCCACGGGGCCTCGGCACTCATGCGAACTCCGAGATTGTCTACGCACTGCCCAGGGCGTCGGGGAAGATAGTGGGCTGGTGCGGTGTGGACGACGAGAAGAGCGAGGGTTCTCTTGTCTTCAAGATAGTTGTAGACGGCAGGGTGGTGTGGCAGAGCGATCTGCTGGAGCGTGGGGATGAGGCTGAGGGCTTTGTCGTGCCCTTTGAAGGGGCCAAGGAATTGAGGCTGATCGTAGAGGACGGCGGGGACGGCATCAACTGCGATCACGCTGACTGGGCTGGGATAGGAATAGCATGGAACCAGTGAAGGGCAAGCAGAACACGCTCCCCGCGAGGCCGAGGGTGGGCGGTTTCCGGGAGGCCGGCGTCCTCGCTGTGCTCCTGGCAATGAGCATCGCACTGGCCTTCGCTACGCAGGGACCGCAGGGATCTACCTTCCTCTCGGGCGGGAACCTCATGGACGTGGCCCGACAGTTCTCCTTCGTGGCCATCATGGCCGTAGGAGAGCTGGCGGTGATCCTCACTGCGGGGATTGACCTGTCCGTGGCAGCCAATCTGGCGCTGACGGGCGTCGTGGTTGCCAAGGTTATGACCTTGGGCGCCGGTGTAGGACCGGCCGTCGTAGCCGGACTGTTGGTGGCCGCCTCAGTGGGAGCAGCCAACGGCCTGCTTGTGGTGCGGGTCAAGCTGCCGCCCTTCATTGCCACACTTGGCACGATGACCATCGGTCGGGGCCTCGCCTATGCTGTCTCACGCGGTCACCCCATATCGGGACTACCTGAAGGGTTCAACAAGGTGATCGGCCACGGCTTTGTGGCCGGGCTGCCGGTATCGGTAGCCGTGATGCTGGCGACCACCTTGGTGGGCTGGTATGTGCTGGCTTGGACTCGCTGGGGCCGCTATCTCTATGCGGTTGGTGGCAACGAAGAGGCTGCCAGGTTCGCGGGGGTGCCTGTAGGCACGACGAAGCTGTTGGCCTACGTTGGCGCTGGTCTTACAGCGGGGATCTCAGCCATGCTGATGACCGCATGGCTCGGCACAGCCCAGTCAACGGCCATGACCGCTGGTGAACTCGACGTCATTGCCGCCGCTGTCATCGGCGGCGCCTCCCTCATGGGCGGACACGGCACGGCGCTGGGCGCTCTCTTGGGAGCGGCCATCATGGGCGTCCTGCGCAACGGCCTTGTGCTTTTGGACTGCCCCGCCTACTATCGCGATGTCTCTGTGGGTCTCGTGATTTTGCTGGCAGTGGCTCTGGATCGGACCCGGAAGGGATAGCATCCGTCAAGACACGGCTGCCTCGGGCGCCACTAACCGGACCGCCCTGGGACACGCCGGGCAGGAGGAAAACAATGAGAGCCGTGACAATTGCCGCCTTAGTCGTTTCCTTGGTCCTGGTGGTCGGTTGTGGCAGGCAGGCTGAGCAGGCACAAATTCAGGGGCCACCCATTCCCGATGCTCTGCAGGGCAAATCGCCTCTGCCCAGCGGTAAGAAGTACCAATTCGCGCTGGTCCCGAAGCTGCGCGATAACCCAGTGTTCCAGCTTGCCCATGAGGGTGCCAAGGCAGCAGCGGAAGAGCTGGGCGACGTCGAGGTCATCTTCCAAGCCCCCGAGCGTGCCGACACGCTCAAGCAGATCGCCGACATCGAAGGCCTCATCGCCAAGAAGGTGGACGGGATCGCCATCTCCTGCAACCAAGCCGATGCGCTGGTGCCCGTCATCGACAAGGCCTGCCAGGCTGGGATAGCTACCATCACCTTCGACAGCGACGCGCCCAAGTCCAAGCGCCTGACCTACTACGGCATCGACAGCTACAAGGCGGGCGTTAAGCAAGCTGAGTTGTTGCTCGAAGGCATGCAGAAACTTGGCATGAAGCCGGAGGGCAAAGTCGCGATTCAGAGTGGCGTGGCGGGTGCCCCGAACTTGGAGGAACGCATCGATGGCGTCAAGTCGGTGCTTGGCAAGCATAAGAGCATCAAGTTGCTGGAGACGCTGTTCTGCGACGACGACACCTCCAAGGCTGTCGGTCAGCTCAAGGACGTGCTGCGAGCACACCCTGACCTGAAGGGCATCATCCTCGTCGGCGGCTGGGCCCTGTTCGCCGAGAGCCCTGGAGCCTTCGAGGACATCAAGCCTGGCAAGGTGGCCGTGGTGGGATTTGATGCACTCGCGCCGGAGTGGGATTACGTCCGCCAGGGGTACGTGTACGCTCTGGTCGCGCAGCGGTGCTGGCACTGGGGCTATGAGAGCATGAAGATCCTGCACGGTATCGTGGCGGAGAAGAAGAAATACCCAAGCTTCGTGGACTCAGGACTAGACATCGTGACGAAGGACAACATAGAGGAATATGCCAAGAAGTGGGGGGATAAGCTTACCCAGTGACGACATCCGGCGACGTCAGAGACCCCAGAAGTTGCCAGCCCGATTCCATTGGCACTCAGCAGGCCTGGTCGGAGCCAGCTCTGAGGGCCAGCGGCATCGTTAAGCGCTTCGGCGGCGTTCATGCTCTTAGGGACATTGACTTCGAAGCTCGAGTAGGGGAGTGTCACGGGCTGGTGGGCGCCAACGGCGCTGGCAAGTCCACCCTGGCCAAGATCATCGCTGGGGTCCTCCGGCCCGACGGCGGCCGCTTGGAGCTGTTTGGGCAAGTCGCAAGGGTATCGTCGCCCTCGGCAGCTGAACGGCTGGGGATCGGGCTGGTGCCGCAGGAGCCTATGGTCGAGCCCAATCTCACGGTCTTCGAGAACCTTGCCCTGGGGCGTGAGGAGACCCGCTCATGGGGACAGCTTCGCAAACGCGCCGAGATCCTTCGTGCCGCGCAGCTCTTGGAAAGAGTCGGTTTGGGTTACACCTCTCCTACCACTCTGGTGTCAGAGCTGAACGTTGCCGAACGTCAACTGTTGCAGATCGCGCGGGCTCTCGGTGTGGACGCCCGAATCTTAATCCTCGACGAGCCGACTTCGGCGCTTACAGTGGGAGAGACCGAAAGCTTGTTCGCGTTGCTTCGTCAGCTCAAGGCCACCGGCGTCACCCTCATCTACGTGTCGCATCGGCTGGGCGAGATCTTTGACCTGTGCGACCGCGTCACAGTGCTGCGGGATGGACAGGTGGCGGGTGTGCTGACAATCACGCAAGCAACACCTGCCCAGGTCATAGAGGCGATGGCGGGAGAGGCCGGCGCCCATGCGATTACTGCCCAGGCGGAAGAAGAGCGGCTGCCGGAGCCCGCAGGGCCTGTGCTGCTGGAGGTACGCGGGCTAAGTAGCCCGCCCTCCTTCCACGACATCTCCTTTGCAGTAAGAGGTGGCGAGATTCTGGGCCTTGCCGGGCTGGTAGGGGCCGGCCGGTCCGAGATACTCGAGGCGCTTGCCGGGATAGCGCGTCCGGCCTCAGGCGAGATGTTTGTCGAAGGGCATCCTGTCAGGTTCCCGAGTGCTGGCCAGGCAATAGCCTCAGGCGTGGCCCTGGTTCCCGAGGACAGACAGACAAAGGGCCTCATCCCCCAGCTCGGCGTTCGTGCAAACACCTCGTTGTCCGTGCTTCAGCGACTGCTCAGATTCTTGGGTATGCTGGACACCCGTCGCGAACGTGCACTCGCCAAAAGCCATATCGACAGGTTGAAGATCCAGTGTGCC
>JAKORR010000081.1 GCA_029777735.1 Armatimonadota bacterium
GTCTATCTTCTCGTTGGTGTCGTCAGGCACGAGATTGTCCGCAAAGCTTTCGAACGCCACGTACCTCCCGTCCGCGCTGATAGACGGGAACCAAGACCCGTTATTCGCCTGCCTTCCGCCGGTGGCCACGCTCACCCGCGTCGTCTGTCCCATCACCCGGTCGTGGACGAAGATGTCGCCGTCGCCGTTGGTGTCGCCAGGCACGAGGTTGGAGGTCTTGCTTTGGAACGCCACGTACCTTCCATCCGCGCTGATAGACGGGAACCAAGACACGTCATTCGCCTGCCCGTCGTCTGTTGAGACGCTCACCCGCGTCGTCTCGCCGGTCAAGCGGTCGTGGACGAAGATGCCGCAGTCGCCGTTGGTGTCGCCAGGCACGAGGTTGTTCGCATTGCTTCCGAACGCCACGTACCTTCCGTCCGCGCTGATAGACGGGAACCAAGACACGCCATTCGCCTGGCCTCCGCCTGTCGAAACGCTCACCCGCGTCGTCTCGCCGGTCAGCCGGCCGTGGACGAAGATGTCGTCCTGGCCGTTCGTGTCGCCAGGCACCAGGTTGGAGGCCGAGCTTGTGAACGCCACGTACCTTCCGTCCGCGCTGATAGACGCCCCCCAAGACTCGTCATTCGCCTGCCTTCCGCCGGTGGCCACGCTCACCCGCGTCGTCTCGCCGGTCAGCCGGCCGTGGACGAAGATGTCGTCCTGGCCGTTCGTGTCGCCAGACACCAGGTTGGAGGCCGAGCTTGTGAACGCCACGTACCTCCCGTCCGCGCTGATAGACGGCTCCCCAGACTCGCCATTCGCCTGCTCGCCCTCTGTCGAAACGCTCACCCGCGTCGTCTCGCCGGTCAGCCGGTCGTGGACGAAGATGTCGTCCACGCTGTTGGTGTCGCCAGGCACGAGGTTGGAGGCCAAGCTGTAGAACGCCACGTACCTCCCGTCCGCGCTGATAGAGGCACAGAAAGACCAGTCGTTGGCCTGCCCTCCGCCTGTGGCCACGCTCACCCGCGTCGTGACGCCCCGACTATCGCCACCCTCCACAGTGTCGCGCACGACCACAGTGACACTTGCCTCCGCCTGGCCCCCGGGACCCTCAACAGTGATCTTGTAAGTGGTAGTCTCGGTGGGAGAAAGGGTTTTCGTTCCCTCGACGTCCTCAGCGCCAAAGTTCGAGGAAACTACGGTGGTAGCGTTGGTTGAGGCCCACTTCAGGGCGGTGCTTTGGCCCACAGCAATCTCCGGGGGATCGGCAGTCAGTGTCACCGTGGGGGCCAGCGATGTCTGTTCCTTGCGTCGCAACCACCCCTGCACGTCTTGGATGCTTCCACTACACCTGCCTACCTTGAAGACCCCATCTTCCCATCTCATTGGTGCGTAGCGCTGGTCGCAGAAGCCTTCGCAATGGTCTTTCCAGTACACGTTTGACTCCAACAGCCCAAGCTGATACTTATTGCCGCCTAGGTCCTTTACTTCCCTGACAATAGCGACGTGTCCCCACTTCTCGATCTCGGTGTTACCCTTGTCAAAGCAGAGGATGTCGTACACCTCGGGCTTAACGTTGCTCTTACCATTGGCGTAGGCTTCTAGTCCCCGCGCCTCAGCCGTACCAAAGTACTCAGAGGCATCGCATCTCGCGTTATATATCTTGTCGTATCGCAGTATCTCTCCGTAGTACCAGGTTACATACTTAACGCAAGAGGCCTTTATCTCCTTCAGTTTGTCTGGGTCCAGCGGTCTCGCCACCTCAGCCGATAGTGGTGGATCTCCCACTCCGTAGCTACTGAAGCCCCTCACCTGGCCTGTCAGCGCGTGGAGATAAGGATCAACAGTTGTGCCTGGCACTAACTGCACAGTGTTGTCAGTCACCTTGTATAGCTGGAGGGTGTCCTCTTCGGCACCAGCGGGGAGATTGGCAGGGGAATACTTGATGGTCAATTCCACCGGCCGCTGGAACTGGACCCCTTCGGGGCCGAACTCGTAGACGGTTCCTGGGATGAGCAGCTCGTCGGCGCCCGGAAGCACCGCCGGAGCCACGGTTATCTTGCCTGGGTCTGGAGTGGCCTCGGGGGGAATCGTCACCCAGGCCTTCCCATCCGGCGCGGCTACGTGAACCGCTCCAAGCGCCCGCTCGATCACCCTCAAGCAATCTGCCCAGTCCACCCGACCATCGCCGTTGAGATCGGCGCTGGGGACATAGGTCCCCGTCTGCCTGCCCTCAATCCAGTGGCGGATGAAGGAGGATAAGGCATCCAGCTCCTGGGGGCCCTGAGCCAGCGCCACGCCAGACAGTACTAGACACAGGCCTGCAACCAGAACCACCAGAACGCTTCGAACCTGCCCGCTACGACGTGCTCGTGTCATCGCGTGTCCTACCCCCTGTCAGGATGTCGCGGCCGATGCGGTTCTAACACCTACCCGCCTACCGCGGTACGCTTCATCAAGCGCGTTAGCGCAGATCGGGACTATGCCAGAACTTCCGTCAATAGATTTAGAGTTCAGGCGGCGGTTTCCTCCAGAGGTTGTCAGGTACGCGAAGTTCGTTGACGAACCGGTGCCCTGCCCATACTTCAGCCGGCAGGTCGGGAGCGTTGAGGCAGCGGAACCTCGCTACGCGATCAACAGCAGTTTCCAGAGGACCGTCGTCGCGTTGCCCTCCCCTTTGAACCGCTTGGTGGCCACGGTGCGCAGGCGCAAAGCAGCAAAGGGCGACTCGACAGGATTGGTCGTCCGCAGGGGGCCCGGTGCTCTCTGGGGAAGCGGAGGGTAACCATCCGTTCCCAGTCCTGGTCAGCAGCCGCCCGGCGTCTTGCACCGCCCTAGAAGCTCCGTCACCTCCGCCTCCAGCACCGCCTGGAGCGGCTTCTGCACCTTGCCTCGGATCCACTGCTCCAGCCTTTCCCAGGTTTCTTCCCTCACTGCGCCTTTCGTGATACCTTCTCTTGGTGGTAGTCTCCCTGGCA
>JAKORR010000841.1 GCA_029777735.1 Armatimonadota bacterium
GATGTTCATCCCCTGTTCGACGTGGGCCTGGCTGCGGTTGTCCACGCCAACGCGGCCGGTAAAGACGTTGCCAGTGATGATGGCCGCCTGAAGGCCTGGGTCTAGGAGCAGCGAGAGCCTGTCGCGCCAGAAACGCGACCCTTGGACGATCAGCGACCCTCCCCGGGCCTCGATGGCAGGCACCCCCTTTTTGCCTGCGTCCCAATCGCAGAAGTTGCATTGGACGAAGGAGACATGGCCGCGCCCGCCGATGCGGGCAATACGTTCTGCCGGGCCCCAGAAGCTGCAGTTGGCCAGTTGCAGGACGCCTGAGAAGTCGTCGCCAGTCTCGACCATGGCTTCCGCGCCTGAGCCGCCCACCCACTCACCGTTGGTGATGAGCAGGCCTGCACGCTGGGTCTGCTCGACCAGCAGCGCCCTCCACGCCCAGTCCGCCGCAATGCCCAGGAAGTTGCCATTGCACGCCCCTCGCTCGGTGGCCACGAAGTGGTAGCCAGCACGGCAGCCGTAGCTGAAGGTATTCAGGTGGTATTCCCAGTCCGATCGGGCGACGCGAAAGGCGGTGCAATGGTCCCACAGCCAGTCGCGCAGGCCGTCCCAATTCGGGACGCCCTCGCGAGGCGCTCCCTCCACGCCCAAGCGCATCCAGTAGTGTGGGTTGAAGTGGACGTTCTCGACGCGCCCGATGTCCGTGCAGCCGTCGATATCCACGCCCACTGACAGTGGGCAGCCAAAGACGTTGCGGATGTAGTGCAGTTCGTGGGGCTGCGTGAAGTCAATGCCTACGTACGGGTTCACCAGCGTGACGTCCATCACGCTGGCGTGCATGCCATGGCCGCGCACGGCGGGCGGGTAGGGCACGACGTCGGGACAGCGCTGCTTGGGGTAGAAGATGGTGACCCCGCGCAGAGCCGCGTTTGGTGCGAGCTCCACCAGGGCCGGGTCTTCGGGCTTGTCTCGACCACCGTAGGCCAGCAGCACTGTGCCCGTTAGGCTCTGGCTATGGTGTGGTGCCTGCCAGCTACCCGCCAGCGTCACACCTCGGGGCACGTGCAGGCTCCCGCGTATCGCGTATTGGCCCGCCGGCACAGACACCTCGCCGCCGCCCTTCTCTGCCGCGCTGTCCAAGATCGCCTGGATCGCGGCCGTGGCGTCAGTCTTGCCGTCGCCTAGGGTCGCCAGGTCTGCGGCGTTCATGGCGCTCATCGCCAACCAGCCTCCTACCATCAGCAGCGTCAGAGTCACATCGGCACCTCCGAGATCTAGGGAGGGGCTCCACAGGCGCCGCCCGGGACGGTTCTTAGCCGCCGAGGACGACCAAGGTCGCCCGGAGGCGCTCAAGTTTCTGCTCGATGAGCGGACGGTTGAACATGTAGCCGTAGCCCTCACCGTGGAAGCCCAAGCGCGCGTCTGCGTCCACCAGCGGCAGTGCTGCCTCGCAGTTGGCCTCCTCGGCGCGTAGGATCTCAATCAGCCGCAAGCGCAGGCTTTCCTTCTGCTCCTCGTCCGCGGCCTCGTACCACTGGTCGCGCGTCAGTAGAAAATCGACAACGTTGGCAGCTGAGCAGAACTGGATGGCACAGATGCGCGCCACGCCGATCTCGCGTTCCAGGGCCGTGCGGTCCTCGCCCTCGGTCAACGCCAGCGCCTCGGTCAGGACCGCCACGCCCTTCTCCCAGCGCTCAACCAGCGAGCGGAAGCACACGAGCACGTGTTCAGGGCCGAAGGGACTAACCCAGTTGCTCATGTCGTCGGCGTCGACGTTGCAGTCGAGTAGCCACGAGCGGGGGAAGGTCTCACCAATGCGTTCCAGCACGAAGGGAAAGGCCGGCCCGCGGCTGACCGGGCCGTGGTACTGCACCGGAATGCTGCCGGGGAAGTCTTCCATGGCCTCTGAGATGAGTCGCCAGCCCTCGACAACTTTGGGGGCTGCAGCCGGACCAAAGTGCCGCGACGCTAGTTCCGTTAGAACCGCCTCGGCATCAGCCGGCTGTGGCTCCCATGACAAGGCTCCCGCCAGCTCCGTCGCTAGCGAGGGCATGTTACCGAAGTTCCAGCAGCTCATGAGACCTGTGACACCGGCCTTCCTCAGTGCCTGGAACTTGGCCGCCACTCGCTGCATCACTGGCAGGTAGGGCACCGAGCCGTTCTCGTGAGTGGTGCCGATCTGAATCTTGGCGTACACGCGACGGTCGTGGGCGTGGGCGAACTCTGCCATCCCCCGAAAGCGGTCCGAAGGCCCCACAATCTTGAGGCTATACTCGTCGTTTAGGTACTTAAAGCCCACGGCTTCGGTCATGATCCCGCGTTCGAAGTCGCCCATAAGGATCACGTCCTCAGGCAGCAAACGCAGGATCCCCTCCTGCGGGTCAGGCTCGTAGGCCGACCAGCTCCAGTTCCAGGCGATGACATCGGCGGTCCTGCTGGTGGACCGGATGCCGTCGCGGATGCACGTGATGACCTCAGCCACGATCTCCTGGGGCTCGCGCTCGGCGCAGCGGGGGCAGAGGAGGCCCTTACGGACGTAGTCCTCGCGCGGCGGCGCGCCCGCC
>JAKORR010000842.1 GCA_029777735.1 Armatimonadota bacterium
ATTGTCACCAGGATCTTCCTCACAACGTATCGCTCCTCTGCTGAATGTCGCCTGCTGGCTTTGGACGTCCCGATACATGCAGGCGAATCGTATTGTCCTGCCCCAGCGTCGGGAAGGTTCCGAGTTTGGCCGATATCTCGAACAAGCGCTGGCTAATCTTGGCCGCTCGTTCGGATGGTGCGAACTGCGGCGAGAAGCCTGGCCGTGTGATGACCACCGGCGTCGCCGTGATGTCCCACCCCCAAAGCTCCACGTACTCAAGGTCAAACAGGGCCGACTCCATGTGTTCCCCGGCCTTCTGGTCAAAGACGAAGTTGCCCATCGAGTACAGAATCGGAACTCCCTTATAAGCGGCAAGGCCCTCCAGGACGTGAGGGTGATGGCCGAGAATCAAATCGGCGCCAGCATCAACCGCCACTCGCGCTACCCTCCGCTGTCTCTGGGTCGGGTCTCGAAAATACTCCTCACCCCAGTGGAAAGAGACAACCAGAAGATCACACTTGTTGTCCGCGGCTTTTACAGCCTGCACGAGGTTAGACAGGTCTGGCGCTACTTTGTTGTCCGACCCGTGCCCAAAACTTAGATCGGTATAGGCCATAAACCCGATCTTCAGGCCTCCTGCCTCCAGATAGGTTGGCCACCAGGCCGTCTTGGGGGCACGCCGCGCCCCGCAATATAGAATCCCGTTGCGGTCAAGAATGTCCAGGGTGTCCAACAATGCCCGGCGGCCCGAGTTGAGCATATGGTTATTGGCCACCGACACTATGTCGAAGCCGCCGTCCTTTAGCACTCCAACGGCCCTGGGTTCGGCCCTGAACACACAGTCGCTGGGGGCTCGAGGCCCCCTGGTTGACAACGGCGACTCGAGATTGCAGAAGGTTATGTCAGCGGCGTTCAGGCGATCGCGAACGCCCGACAGGATACTTTCGCATCCTCGGCTCCGAAGGGTACTCCCAACACCGCGATCGAGCATCACGTCCCCCACCGCTACGAGGTGTACACGGCGAAGGATCTGCGGCTGCTCCCGTTGCTCTGGGGCCGAGTGGGCTGGGTCTGTAGTACTACAGTCGCTCTGAAGCGCTGGCCGCTCGCATCCCAGCGTCAACAGACCGACGAGTGCCAGCGCCGCGAAGCTAGGACGGATCGACATACATCACCTCTGGCAGGCCGTGGCCCTTGTCGTCCGTGAAGTAGACTCTGGTCCAGCAGGACCCCCCGCTGCTGCGCACGGCGATGACCAGCTCGTTGGCACCGGACTCGAGATGAACGTTGGCCCTCGAATCGCCCGGCTGGTTGTATGGCGGTTCGTCGTTGGCCAGCTTCGTGTGCTTGTCGATAACCCGTTGCCCGTTGAGCCACGCCGCGGCCACATGCGGTGTGACAAGCTGCAGCACGGCGTCGGTAGCTTCGGGGGCGATGACGCGAGTCCGCGCCACTACCGTCCCTTCACCACCAACCAGGATGCTGCGGTAGTTGACCTCAAAGCCTTCAGCATGCCACGGAACCCAGGTGTCAACCGCGGGTGGCTCATCGCCGAACTCGGTAGCGTCAGAGTACCCAACGTACCACTCGGGCCGCCGCACCAGAGCCACCGTGCGGCGCTCGCCCTCGGCGCTTACTTCCAAGCTCGCATAGGGGCCCATGTCCTCAGGCGCGTGGACAACCATCTCATAGACGGAATCCACACGCTTGACATCCACCTCCCAGCCCTCAGGAGCCTTGACGCCCACGCCACTGGCCCCGATCACGGCTAGGCGCTTGGGCCGTCCCGGCGTAATGGTCGGCGCTCCCATGTACCACAGCCGTGTGTTCCCATCGTCGGTCAGCCAAATCTGGTCGGGCGAACGCTCCCACAGGAACATGGCCTTACTGGCGTGACGACGCAGTACCTCCGCATCGCCGGACATCTCGGCACCGTCGGTCAGGCGGATAACGTCACCAAGCTGCGCTACTACCTGCTCGCCGATGGCGCAACTGCGCGCGGTCAGCTCTTCCAGTCCCTTGGGCACGTCCAGGTCCACGATCCCCCAGCCGACC
>JAKORR010000843.1 GCA_029777735.1 Armatimonadota bacterium
ACGGGCCAGTCGCTCTCGCTCTGTGGATAGAGCTGCCTATCTGACGTGATTTGCACTTCGTAGGCGTCCCCAGGCCCATGGTTGGTCACCTGAACAAGCCCGAACTTGTTCCCGCCCTGGTCGATAAACTGGGCAGTCAGCCGAGGATGGCCGAGCGCCTGGCCGGATGGGAGCTTGCGCCCCATGGGCAGACCGCCGCCTGGAGGACTCGGTGGGGTGAGGTCACCCGCGTCATGCCAGTTCGTCCCTGTCATCTGGACCGCGCAGCCAGCATCTTTGAGCCGGTTCGCCAGTTCTTGCCTGTGCTTCAGCTGGTTGTCTAGCCGGACGGCATGACGTCCGTGGATGTCGCTGAAGACCTTCACCTTGCCCAGCTCGACGATAATCACTCGGTCTTCGTCGCGGCCGAGCGCCATGCCGGCCTCGAACAATACGTTCGCCCGCGGGTGCATCTGCGCTTGGGTCTCTGGGTCGTCCGGGTAAGTGAGACTCTCGTGCAGGTACGCGACGTCATCGGGCGTCTGTAGCACGACTATAGCCTGCGCGTTCCTAAACGCGGTGTCGAGGATCTCACCAATGTAGGGCGAGCCCTTCTTGGTCATGCTTCGAGCAACCGACCACTCGATCGGATTGAGGTCGAGCGATCGAAGGAAGGCAAAGACTGCATCGTTCGCCTTGGCGTTCCTTCCATGGATGACGAATACGTTTCGTGGATCTGTTCGTTCCTGGTCGTCCATGTCCCCTCCTGATCAAACCCACGTATAGCAGACTGGGGCCAGGGCAACACACCGGCGCGCCGAGGAGGTCTGGGTCGCGGCTGTGTGAGCTGGGCTCTCGCCAAGCGAAGCCTGACCGATGCGCTGGTTTGCTGCCTAGCCGGCCGACCCGGGTCGGTTCGGTCGCTCTTGAAGCTGGGGCCTCGGTCGCATGAAACTGTCGCTCGGCCAATAGCGCTCGGCTAGCGAGGCATGCCCCACCAGTGCCGATCCCAGCCGAACTGGCCAACGAGGGCGACAGGCTCACATGCTGGAATCTCTGCCCCAGATAAGCCCCAACTGACGGGCGAGATCGTCGCATGTTGCCTATCACGCCTAATCAAACCCAAGTTCTGCGCGCCAATCCCTCCGGTTCGAGTCCTGTCGCCCCGACCATTGGTACCCCATGCTGGGGCTAGGCGTTATGCCTGGTTGACTAGGCAAAACACCGCAGGGGCGACAGGCGACCTGCACCCAGAAGTGGCCA
>JAKORR010000844.1 GCA_029777735.1 Armatimonadota bacterium
CCACCGTATGCAAGGCCTCGTCTGAGCCGGGAATTCCTTCCCGAGGAGGGCGTGTGCACACTACGGCCTCTTATGCACAAGCAGAACTAGAAGCCCCCACCTCGTAGGTGGGGGTGTGGATAGTGATCGCTCTGAGCCTGAGGGGATAGTTCACTGATCATAGGCCGGCCTCCTCTAGGATAGACTGGCGGATCACTAGGATCTCCGAGTCGTAGATTTGGTCCGCGACTGGGAAGCCATTAGCGATGTCGATCTCGAGGATGGCTTCTGTAAGCCAGGCAGCCCAGCCAGCCCAGTTGGCGACGTCTAAATCGCTCCGGTAGACGGAGATCCTGTAGCGCTGGACGTCCATGTAACCCACGATGCTTGGATCGCGGTAGGGTAGGATGTTCGTTGGAACGGCACTAAGCCTGTCGTTGGTCCAGACAAGGGCCATTGTCTCACCTTTGAGATCCAGCCCGTGTGACTCGTGCGCTGCAGCGAGCACCTGTCTCCAAACAGCCTCATCTTGTGCTGCGGCGAAGACACGCGGGTCTGCCCCGCTTGTGTTAAGCGTCACGCTCATGTTTGTTTCCTCCTTCTTCTGGGCGACGGGCGCCCTCTTGTTACGGCCCAATTAGAGTGGCCCGTCGGCTGAAACAAAAACAGCCCCAGGGGGACTGCTTACTGCTCGGGCGTTCGTGCCCAGGTCCAGAGGAGTTTGGCATCTCGCTTGAGGCTCACCTCCTCGGGGTCGCTCCAGTAGCGCATCAGGTCGCGCGTGTCGAAGCCTCGTGAGACGACGACTGCGTGTCCGTTGACTGTCTTGTGCGAGAAGACATCCACGTCCGTGTGTCCCATGCGCGCCAAGAGGCCCTTGAGTGTGGACAGGAAGTGCTTGTGGCGCTCGTCTGTGCCGTCGAAGTCGAAGAGCCAGTGGTTATCCACAGCGTTCTCCTTCTGCTCAGCGATAGACGAGAGCTTAGCTGGCAGTGCGGCGGTGCTCACCTCTGGGTGATCCAACAAGTAATGCTGGAGCCCGCGGAGTAC
>JAKORR010000845.1 GCA_029777735.1 Armatimonadota bacterium
CTCACGAGTGTGGACGGCGACTACACCGCCGCGCGCCGAGCCGCCATCGAAGCTCTCTTTGGCGCCGAAGGCGTGGGCGGGGAGGGCTTCCGTGTCATCATCGCCAACTCGCTGCAGAAGGTGCGCCGTTCGGGCCCCGTGAGCGACGGTGCCATCATCCGTCGGGTCCGTCTTGAGGCCGCGGCCGACGAGGCCGAGAATTTCCAGCTCGTCGTCGTGCCAGGGGGCGGGCCCCTCAAGGGCGTGGCGGTCGAGGCACCTGCGCTAACCGGCCCCGGTGGCAAGATACCCCTACAGTGGAGCGTTGTGGGGTATGTAGAGACCGCAGAGCCCCTGTACAAGACGGAGTATGTGGGCTGGTGGCCGGACCCATTGCTGCCGGGGAAGCCCTTCGACGTAGCCGCGGGCGAGCGCCAGCCTCTTTGGTTCACCGTTGAAGTTCCGCCGGAGGCCAAGCCCGGCCTTTACACGGGCCAGGTCACCGTTAGCGAGCGGGGGCGCAGCGTCGCCATACCCGTAGAGCTACGCGTGCGCAACTTCCGCCTCCCAAGACCCGGCACGCTCTCAACAGCCTTCGGCATGTATCTGCCCCACCTGGCGCGCTGGTGGTTCGGCAACCAGCCCCACAAGATGCCGATCGAGGCTTATGCGCGCTGGGCCGAGTTCCTGGGGCAGTACCGCCTAGCGCCGAAGAACATAGCCCGCGACTACGTCACCGTCACTCGCGAAGGCGACAGGTACAAGGTAGACTTGAGCCAGCTTCATAAGACTGTGGGCAAGCTGGCGGATACTTACTACGCGCCCTACTCCTTCGCTCTGTGCCGCATCGACATTGGAGACTACTGGTGGCGGTCGGCCCGTGGCGGTAGCTTTGCCCTGGTGGATCAAGACCCCAAGGTCGGCCAGTTGTGCCTGCGCGTGATTCTTCAGAAAACCGACACGTGGGCGGACGTGAGCCGGACTCTGCGTGGGGATGATTTGCAACACAAGGGTTGCGATCTCATCAGATTCTGGCTGCGGGCCGGCGATGAGGTGTCGGCTAAGGCTGACCTCCAAGTCTACCTGAACTGCGAGGGCGCCCGCTATTCCACCACCACCCCAGTCGGCTCGACCGAGTGGCACGAGGTGGTCCTACCGATAGAACAGTTCAAGAACAACAAAACCAGCGCCCTCTTCACGGCAGACACCTTCCGGACCCTAACCAGCTTCCAGTTCGTGATTGGCGCATCGCCCAATCCTGTCACCTTCTACGTAGACGACATCACGGGCGACGGACCCGGCGGGCGGGTGTCCATAGACGATTGCGAGCACAGCGACGAGCAGTCTGCACGGCAGGTGGCGAATTATGTTCGCGCCCACGCGGAGGAGTGGGAGCACCAGGGCCTGCCGAAGCAGGTCTTTGTCTACGCCTTCGACGAGCCCAGCCCAACAGACTACCCCTTCCTGCGTCTCGCTTATCAGAAGATTCGAGAAACTGTGCCCCAGTACCCGATCATGCAGACCATAGGCGACCCCAGCCCGGACGCGTTGGCGGGTCTGGTCGACATTTGGTGTCCGCTCACGCAGCGTCTGGACTCGGACTTCTACGCCGAGCGGCTAAAGGCGGGCGATGCGTTGTGGACCTACGTGTGCTGTGGGCCGCGTCCTCCCTATGCCAACTTCTTCGTCGACGAGCCCGCCGTGGATCATCGCGTGGTGTTCTGGCAGGCGCGCCAGTACGGGGCGACAGGCTTCCTCTACTGGTGCGTGACCATCTGGGACGGCCTGCCGATGGCCCATTCCGGCGAGCCCTGCTTCCCGGACGTCCCGATCAGCCTTAAGGACCATCTCACCTACCAGGCCTTCCAGACCAACGGCGACGGCTTGATCGCGTACCCAGGCAAGGATATGCAGCCGCTGTCCTCCGTCCGGCTCGAAGTCATCCGCGACGGCATCGAGGACTATGAGTACCTGGCGATGCTGGCGCGGATGGTGGAAAAGGCGCGGGCCCTGCCGGTGGACCGGCGGCCGGCGAAGGAGCTGCTGGAGCAGGCCGAGGCGCTGACACAAGTCCCCGAAAGCGTCTCGCGTACTCTTACCGACTACACCAAGGATCCCCAGGTGTTATTGCAGCGACGGCAGGAAATAGGTGATGCAATCGAGAAGCTTACGGAGATATTAGGGCGTGAGTGAGACTAAGACGGATGGCAGACGTCTGTACTCCGGCCAAGTGTCTAAACAGTTCCTCAGGAGGTAGTGCAACCGTATGGGCGTCTACCTGGGCCTGGATGTCGGCACAACCTCTATCTCCGGCGTGATACTCGACACTGGGCGGCGAAAACTGACGGCGATCGCGTCGATCGTCAACGATTCGCAAGTTGATGCCAGCGTCCCGGGACGATCCGAGTGGGATATTGATTATATGGCTGACCTGTCGCTAAGGCTCGCAGCCGAGTTGGTCGAGCAGCACGGCGGTCGTGTGGACGCCCTGGGCGTCACCGGGCAGCAACACGGTATGGTGCTTCTTGACGCCGAGGCGGCTGGTCGCGGGGAGCTGTGTGTTCGTTCTCGCTTCATTGGTTGGCAGGACCGGCGATGCGATGAGACAGCGCCTGGTGGCACGACATGGGTCGAGCAGATGCTGAACCAAGGGGGCGCAGGATTCCTGCATAGCGGCTGTCGACCGGCTACTGGCCATATGGGCGCCACTCTCTTCTGGCTCGCTGAGCAGGGGGAGCTCCCCAGCCAGACTGTGGCCTGCTTCGCTCCCGACTACCTTGTCGCGCGGATGGTCGGTGGGCCACCTGTCACCGACCCGACCTTGGCCGCCAGCGCCGGGGTCTATGACGTGCTAGCCGGGGAGTGGAACTGGGACTTGGCGTCGGCCCTGAGGATCGCTTCTTACCTGCCCCCTGTAGTCCCCTCCTGCACGGTGGCGGGCGTTCTGTCCCCAGGTGTCGCGCGGGCGACGGGCCTCCCCGAGGGCCTACCATTGACCGTCCCCTGTGGCGACAACCAGGCCAGCTTCGCAGGCAGCGTCGCGGAACCGTTGGCCAGCGTGCTGCTGAACATCGGCACGGGCGGTCAATTGTCTGTATATGTGGCGGAGGTGCCGTCAGCTGTTAGGGATGACCCCGGCTTGTTCCTTTGCGGCGGGCTGGACCTGCGGCCCTTTCTGGGGGCGGGCTATTTGCTGGTAGGCACCGCCGGATGTGGTGGCCGATCCTACCGAGCGCTGCGTGACTTCCTGCAGCGAGTAGGCGAGCAGGTCTTTGGGTTGACCGTCGAGGATGAGCTGTACGATCGCATGGACGAGTTGGCAGCTGCCGTGCCGCCTGGGGCTGACGGAATCACGTGCGAACCAGTCTTCGGCGGGTCGCGCCGGGATCCGACGAGACGAGCCGTGTGGCGCGGTATCAGCGAGGCTAGTTTCACGCCTGGCCACTTGGCACGCTCTCTCCTTGAGGGGGTCGTGCGGGAGTACAGGATGTTGTACGAGGAGATGATGGCACTTGGTGTGACCGCCAGGGGGCGCCTGATCGGCGCGGGCAACGGGATACGCAAGAACGCCCTTTGGCGTCAGATCGCCGAGGAAGCCTTCGGGCTGTGCATGGAGCTGGCATGGCGACCCGAGGAGGCGGCGTTGGGGGCTGCCTTGGCTGCTGCGGTGGCGCTGGGGGAGTACGCGAGTATCCACGAGGCCAGCGCTCACTGCGTGGTCTACTCCGGCGAGGCGTAGGGGCCGCCCTGCGGTTCCATCCCTGGTCCGCGAAGGCATTGTGGTCTCCTCGGCTTGCCTCCGTCATCTCCCTCTGCCTATCTCTCCGTTCCTCTAAGGTGGTTTGCTTTGCCCAACTGTCAGGGGGTCTGGGGGAATGGGTTCCCTCAGTGGGGTGCAGGGGCAACGGCTCCTGCCGGGGGGCTTGGGGGCGGCGCCCCTGATCGGCGCACGTGCCGCTGAACCTTACTGCCGCGGGGGCGTCTATAGGGCGACACACACGTACGAAGGTCCAAATGCGCCAAGCGATCGGAGGTCATCAGGCGATGAAAAAAACGTGGATCGCGGTTATAGCAATAGCTGTGGTGGTGTCAGGGGGCGTCCTGCTTGCCCAGTGGACACTGGGCGCAGGCACGGAGGATCAAGCTGCAGGCACGCCCGAGCAGGGTGGTGGGGCACCGGGTGTGGGCGATGCGGGCGGTCGTGGAGGCCCGGCAGGCTGGCGTGAGGCAGGCCTGGGACGGGGGATGGGCCGTGGCTACGTCCAGCCAACGCCTGAGAGCAAGGCCCTCTGGGATGAGTTAGGGGTCCTCCAGGCGCGATCGCACACCAAGGAGTGGGAACTATTCGAGGCTCTTGCCGAGCAGCCGGCCGATCAGGGTAAGGTAACGGCCCTCACGCAGGAACTTAGGCAACTACGGCGAGAGATGGCGGCCAAGCGCGAACAACTCAGGCAGTACTGGAAGGCCCTTCCAGGTGCGGGGGGTGGACCTGGTGGTGGAGGTGCCGAGGGCCGCGGCCGGGCTGGGAGGCGTGGGTTCCGCGGCGGTGAGGGTATGCGTGGTGGACAGGACGCCCAGCCGGTCCCTGAGGTTCAGCAGCAGTAGTAGCAGTGGTGGCCGGAGCGAGCCACCAGCCCCCACTTTATCGCAGTGACAGGAGGACCTCCGTCCTGGCGTCGGTCCTTGCCTTGCGGACGGGTAGGAAAGGCCTTGGCGAAAGGGAAGAGGACCGTCATGGGTCAGCCGTCGCGCCTAGCTGTCACAAGCCTCTCGCTCCTTTTGGCGCTCTTGTGCTGTCTCGCGGGCCGGGCGGATTTGCTGGACAGTCTCGAACGTGGTATTGGCGACATGGTTACCCGGGGGATGGAGGAGTGCGGGGGCCTGTGGCACGGGCCGCGCACCGCCGCGCTGCTCGGCACGGTGTCTACGGATCTTTTTGCCTTGCGGTCCAGAGATTTTCCCTATACTCTCCGCGTCGTGGACAACTATCAGGTCAACGCCATCACGCTGCCGGGCGGGCATATATTCGTGTATCGCGGGCTGCTGGCGCACGCCGACTCTGTGGAGGAGGTGGTGGGGGTAGTAGCGCACGAGATGGGGCACCTGGAGGATCGCGACTTCCAGCGGGTGGTGGGACGCCAACTACTCTGGTGGGGTGTGGCGGGGCTCCTGCGCCGGGGCGGGGAGGACAGCGCGGCAAACGTATCGCTCCTAGTAGGGCTATTGAACTCCCTGCGACACTCCCGCCGCCAGGAGGCCCAGGCCGACGCTGAGGGCGTGCGGCTATCCTTCCTCGCGGGCTACCATCCCGCTGGGCTCGTCTCGTTCCTATCGCGAATCCGGCGCCATGAGAGCTCGTGGTTTCAGCGTATCTTCCTCACCCACCCAGACTCCCAGGACCGGCGCGAAAACACCGAAGCCAGGATCGCGGAGTGGATTCGCGGCAATCCCATGGCCGCTCAGCGCCTTTGCCTCGCGTTGGTGGCCCGTGGACGGCCTGCCCTTGCGCTGCGATTGGCACGCGAGTGCAGGGAACTCCCGGCGCACCGCTGGTGGGCTGAGCCCGAGGCGGATCGTCTGGCCGCCGATGTCGCCGCGCTTGCAGATGTCCCTGTCGTTCGGCCTTCCCGGCATGAGACTCCGCGCAGCCTCTATGCTGCGGTCGATAGGATTGAGCGAGACAAGCGCATTCATCATGCGATTGAGGTGGGGCAGGCCATCGATCCAGAGGTTGGGCATTTGCGCTACGCCGTGGCCCTTGCGCGAACACTGGCGGCCTTGGTGCGGTTGCAGGGGCTTATCGATCGAGGGCATGAGGCAGCCTACCGCCTCAGCTTCCTCCAGGAGCAGTCAGAGGAGCTAACCGCGTGCCTGGACAATGCCGTCGCTTGTCTCGACGGGGCCCGTCGTGGGGGATGGATCTTGGCCGTTGCGTTGGGGGAACTGATAGCGTCTGGGCCGGGCGAACCCCTAGAACGGCTCAACAGCGCCCGCCTCTCCGGGGTATTGGCGCAGGTCCAGTGGGCCGTCTACCTCATCGGCCGCGCTGAGGACAGCGTAGATAGGCTCCTGCATGCATGCACCCGGATACTCGCCCACAGCTACTGCAAGGCTTTGGCGGACTTATGTGCCGAGCATCCCGAGGCCACAGCCCTTCTGCGCGGGTTCATCGACGCGGGTGCAAGGACGTGCTATCCAGTCACGGCGGGGAGGAACGCGCCCGCCGGGGCCGAACATAGCACCGAGCAGGCCGGGGACTGGGTCGAAGGCTTGCGGCGAGCACTGGAGATAGACGACTGTGGTTGCGAGGCAGTTGAGGATGTCTATATCCTTGCGGGGCTGGCGGCTCGCCAAGTGTCGGAGGAGGTTGTATTTGCTCGGGATCATATGGCAGTCGGAGCAGGCCCATGCGGTACGGCGTCATTTCGGATGTCCATAGCAACCTACCGGCCCTAGAAGCCGTGCTGGAGGCCTTGGCGGAGGACGGTGTTGATGGTTATCTTTGCCTCGGGGACGTAGTGGGGTATGGGCCCTTTCCGAATGAGTGCTGCGAGCGGTTGCGTGAGCTGAACTGCGTCTTCGTGCGCGGTAATCATGATGAGTCGGCGGTCAAGCCTGGCAAGGAGATGTGGTTCACGTCGGCCGCGCGAGCTTGCATTCTGTGGACCCGTGAGGTCCTGACCGACGACAACGCGGCCTTCCTCGCCTCGCTTGAGCCCAGGTACGAAGCAGAATTTTTTGTACTCTGCCACGGTTCGATCCCGGATCAGGATTTCTACACGACGACGCCGCGCGAGGCCATGATAAGCTTTCGTGTGCTGAATAGGCCTCTCGGGCTGTTTGGGCACACGCATTGCGCTGAATGGTTTGAGCTGCAACCCGAGCAACAAGAACTGCCGACGCAACACCCGGCGCCGAACGGAGGAGCGCTGCATATGAGAGACGGCATCTTCTACCTGGTGAATCCTGGTGGAACAGGCCAGCCGCGGGATCACAATAGCTGCGCGGCCTATGCGGTGCTCGACCTCGATCAGCGGCGCATCGACTTGAAGCGGGTACCTTACAACATCGCGCGCACGCA
>JAKORR010000846.1 GCA_029777735.1 Armatimonadota bacterium
CAGGGGCCGTGAGTATATTCCAAGATATTACCGCTCGTAAGCAAGAGCAGAAAGAATTCGCGCGGCTCGCGCAGGACATCCAGGTTCACGCCGAGGCCCTGCGCGTTCAGAACGAGATGCTGAACGAAACGCGGCTGGCACTGGCTAGAGAGCGGGATATGCTCGAGATCATTATGGAGAACACGCACGCCTGCCTGGCCTACCTGGATACCGAGTTTCGCCTTATGCGGGTGAACTCGATGTATGCCCGCCAGTCGGGCTACACGGTGGAGGAACTGATCGGGCGAAAGCATTTCGACCTGTTCCCCAACGCCGAGAACGAGGCCATCTTTTGCCAGGTACGGGACACAGGCGAGCCGGTGCGGTTCCTGGCCCGACCTTTTGTCTACGCGAATCAGCCAGAACGGGGCACAACCTATTGGGATTGGACGCTGGTACCCATCAAGGATGCGACGGGCAAAGTAGAAGGGCTGGTGCTCTCGCTGTTAGATGTCACCGAGCGCGAGCGGGCAGGCCAGATCCTGCGCGAGCGGGAGGCGCAACTTGAGGAGTTGACCCAGACGTTGGAGCAGCGGGTCTCTGAGTGCACGGCCCTGGCCGAGGAGCGGGCCGTCCAGTTGCGCACCCTGGCCGTGGAACTGACGCAGGCCGAGGAGCGGGAGCGCCGCCGCCTGGCCCAGAACCTGCACGATAACTTGCAGCAACTGCTGGCAGCGGCCAAGATTAGCGTGAATATCCTGCAAGAGCAGCTTGGCAAAGGCCCACAATATGCGCTCATGAGGCAGATTGACAACCTGCTGGGCGAGTCCATTGCTACCTCTCGTTCGTTGACGACGGAGCTTTCCTCGCCCATCCTGTACGATGCAGGGCTGGGCGCGGCCCTCTCCGCGCTGGGGCGCCAGACCCAGGAGCGTCATCATCTGCCGGTGGTGGTCGAGGTGGACGCAGAGGCCGAGCCGGAAGCCGAGTCGGTACGAGTGCTTTTGTTCCAGGCGGTGCGCGAGCTATTGTTCAACGTCGTCAAGCACGCCCACGCCAGCCAGGCTTACGTGCATATGCTCTGCGAGCCTGAGAATAA
>JAKORR010000847.1 GCA_029777735.1 Armatimonadota bacterium
CAGCAGGACGAGTCATCCGCCAATCAACTCACAACGCCAAGCGTGGAGATGCTGTCTACATCGTCGTCAGCCTCGGACCGAAGCCTGGTCCGTCGGAGGGGGAGCGCGCGGCGTGCGAGGAGGTCGTGAGATCACTGCACGCCGCGATCACCCGACATGACCGGTTCGCAGCCGCGGCTATGTTCACGCCAGACGCGCGCAATCCAATCAAACCGTCAGATTTCGACAGGCCGGACGGTTATGGAAACACGCTCCTCTCAGAGGCATTAGATTTCCGCGGTTGGGCCTACGAGGGTAGCGGCATCAGGGTGGTCTGCACGATTCGCTGGCGGGACAGCGACGGCACGGGCGGCAGTGTGAACCACGAGTATGTGCTGCGCCGATCGGGCGGGCAGTACAGAATCTCAAGCAAGAGAGCAGTTCGGTAGTCTGGATCGGCGAAGTGGCTGGCGGAGGAAGTGAGAGATGATCAGTACGCATGCTGTGACTGCAAAGCTGGTGACGGGGAGAGCGGTGGCTACGCTGGCGGCTCTGGGGTGTGTGTTGCTCTTAGGCGGATGGGTGCTGTCTCGGCACGAGCAGCAAGCTCGGATGTCCGAGGAGACGTCGCCGAGTGTAGCAGCGAACGAGCAGGCTAGGCCTGGTAAGCCGACTGGTGGAATCCAGGCTCCCGCGGGCTGGGGAGCAGTGCCCGTCCAGCCCGTCGCCCAGGCCGGGAGCACGGCGTGGACTGCGCCCCCAACGCTACCACCACTTACGCTTGAGGAGTGCGTCACGGCGAAAGTACGCGCGATGAGCCTTCGACAGAAGCTTGGTCAGGTGATGATGGTGGGCATCCCCGAGGGGTGGTCTGCCAGCAATCCAGGAATCTTGGGTGACATTACCCCTGGCGCAGTCATACTGTACAAACGCAATATCTCGTCCAAGGCGCAACTGGTATCTCTCATCCACCGACTGCAAATGGTGGTTGCCCGAAGGACGGACGTGAAGACGTTCATCGCCATAGACCACGAGGGTGGCCGGGTTAACAGACTGCCGATCAGCAGCTTCACCTCCTTTCCACCTAACCGAACAGTCGGTGGCAGGGGGGATGCGCTTACCTTCGTACAAGGCGAGGCCCGCGTCATGGCGAGGGAGCTCCTGGCGGTGGGCATCTACATGAACTTGGCGCCTGTGGTGGACGTATGCACGAATCCGGACAACCCCGACATCAAGGACAGGGCTTATGGAGCCGACACGGCGAGGGTCTCACAGCTCGGGTCCGCCTTCATTAGGGCCGCAGGTGGCGAAGGACTACTGGTGGTCGCGAAGCATTTTCCAGGGTATGGTCCCATAGGCCGCAACCCCCACAAGGGCTTGCCCGTGGTGCACCTGTCAGCCGCCTCGTGGGAGAAGGTGCACAAGCCTCCCTTTCAGGCCGCAATCGATGCAGAAGTCCCCGGCATGATGACTGGACACGTGGTCTATACCGCACTCGATGCCTCTGGCGTGCCAGCCAGCTTGTCCCGAACTATCACCACCGACCTGTTGCGTCGGAAGATGGGATTCCGCGGGATGATACTGACGGACGATCTGGAAATGGGGGCGATAACAAGCAACTACGACGTGGGCCAAGCAGCGGTCCGTGCCATGAATGCCGGAGCCGACATCCTGCTTGTTTGCCATACCCAGCAGGCACAACAGAGAGTGACGCAGGCACTGCAGCTGGCTCTTCAGGGCGGCAAGCTTCCCATGCGGCGTTTGGACGAGGCTGTGTGGCGAATACTGTGGTACAAGGCTGTAGCCGGCTTGTGGAACCCGCGGTAGGAATGTGGAACGGCTGGCCCGCCTAACGCCAAGGGCCGCAGGCCAGATTCGACGGTCACTAAGTGGAGCAAGGGGGAAGTCCATGGGTTGGGCCCTTCAGTTGCCGACCGGCGAGAAGAGAGTGCTGACCGACGGGCAGTACGTACTGGGCCGCGATCCGGGCTGCAGTATCGTGGTTGCGGACAATATGGTGTCACGTCACCACGCCGTGGTCACGGTGAGAGGATCGTCGGCCATGGTAAGGGACCTTGGGAGCACCAACGGGACATTTCTTGCTGGTCGGCGCCTCACTTCGCACGTTGACGTGCTTGTCCCTGCAGACGTCTTGCTGCAGGTTGGCCGAGCCGTCTGCCGATTGTGGCTTGATGTCCCTCAGGGAGCCGAAGCGGCGCGGGATACCAAGCCGCCGCTGCGTGCGTTCCCGGCTCACGAGCGCGGGGAGAAGCCCAGGCAAGAGTGGGTATTGTCTTCGCGGGCCGCTGAGCCCTCTGCGCAGCCTCAATCGGGCGCCAAACAGGAAACGTCTGCTCCGGGCCTGTGGGACTCACTGGTGCGTCGCCTACGGTCGCTTGAATGGTGGTTCGAGGGCAAGCAAGAAGCAGCGGTCCCGAACACCCGGGATGCCCTGACGCAGAACCTTGTCTTCGCCGGATACGCAGCCGCAGGCGTGATGATCTTCTCGCTGCTGATGGCGTGGTTGCGGGCAGGTGGCGTCTTCGGCGCATCGTACCTCAAGATAGTGTCTGAGGCCATGCGGTTCGTGGGCCGTGAGCCTCGGCTGTTGTTGTTGCTATTGCCCGCGATTACCGCTGGTGCCAACCTGCTGTCGGCCTCCCGGCCAAAGCAAATGCGTGAGACGGGCGTCGCCTGTCTTCTGGTAGCCGGGTTCATCTATTTCTACCTTCAGAACTTGGTCCAGGTATTCGGGATATCCCTCGACCTGACAGGAGTGCTCAGTATCGGGTACTACCTTTACGTGTTGTCAGCGGGTGCAAGCCTGGGTATCGGGATATATGCCCGAAGGAGAACGTGACGGAAGGGATGGTAACGACGGCGCGGGTGGAGTGCCTGAGAGGCAATTCGGCCAAACGCGAAGCCGGCGATCACGTCGGTGGTGGAATGCCGGCGCGCGTGCACCAATGCATAGCGGCGAGTTGAGCCCCGGAGCTGGGTGCCGCAGCTCTCGACGGGCGAGAAGCGAGGGCTTACGGACGGGCAGTACGTACTGGGAAGGAACCCCAGATGTGCATTACGGTGGAAGAGACGATCGTCTTGCGTCCAGCACGCAGTCCTGGCCATCCGGGGGCTGAGGCCCCGATCCGAGACTTGGGCAGCAGCAACGGGACGGCTGTTATGGGCCAGTCCATTGCGCCCTAGACTGAGGTGCCCACCGGTAGCGCGATATTGCTGCAGATGGACAGGCTCTGCTGTACATCTTGTACGAGGTTCCCGCAGTTGCTCAGTAGTAAGCCACGGAATACTACGCGGCCCCCACTCTGACCTGGCCCCGGGAAATCAGGCCGAGTGGAGTAAGGGGATCCGAGTAGAATAGGGTTTTGAGGGAGGGTCCTCTCATGATGAAAAGATTGTAGGCATTCCGGGAGAGATCGACAGTGGCAGGTCGGTGGTGGAGACGGCGTGCCAGTATGGGGTGGCGGAGGCCACCCTGCCGGTGGCGGGAGAGGTTCGGTGGGATGGAGATGCCGGAGGTGAGGCGGCTGAGGGGACTGGAGGCGGAGAAGGCTCGCTTGCGGCGGATCGTGGCGCAGCAGGCGATGGACCTAG
>JAKORR010000848.1 GCA_029777735.1 Armatimonadota bacterium
ATCGTGCCCGCAATCCTCGGCTGGCCCCAGCCCAGCCTTGCCTTTGCCGTCGCTGTACACGTGGGCACACTTGTCGCTGTTATCCTATATTATCGGCGCGAGTGGTTGCGACTACTTGGCGCCACTTGGGGATGGCTGCGTGCTCCACGGGAAACGCGGCTGTCAGGCGAGGCTGCGGTGGTGCCCTTGCTCCTGCTGGCTACCGTGCCAGCAGGAATCGTAGGTCTCACGCTTGCAGACCCGGTCGAGAAGTTGTTTAATAATCCTGCTCTAGTGGCTGTTGCCCTTTTGGGTACTGGACTGGTATTGTTGGTTGGACAGAAGATGACGCGCGAGGGCGGGAGGTCGGGTGATGTCACTCCTGCACAGGCATTACTTATTGGTATTGGCCAGGCGGTTGCAGTGATACCTGGGCTATCCAGATCAGGCATGACCATCAGTACAGGATTATTAGTGGGTCTGGAAAAAGATTGGGCGGCAAGGTTTGCCTTTCTCCTGTCAGTTCCCGTCATCGCGGGCGCGGGTGTCAAGGAAGGTCTGGATCTCCTGGCAGCGAGGATATCGTCAGGTGAATGGTGCCTGCTCACGTGGGGACTGATGGCGAGTGCGGTGAGTGGGCTTCTAGGCATCCACGCCGTGGTCAGACTCGTGCATGGGCGGAGGTTGTGGTGGTTTGCAGTCTATTGCGCCGTAGTGGGAGTGTTCACTCTGGGGGCCCTGGCTTCAGGGCTCCTTCGCTAATCTGCAATCTGCGTCGTCCCCGACGCGGAAGTCGGGCTTTAGAAGGAGGAAAGTATGATGGAGATCACCATGCAGTTCACGCCCTTTGAGACGGCTGCGCTCTGGGGTGTGCTTGTGGCAGCCGTTATTGGACTTCTCTACGGCGTCTACTTGCGCACCCGCATCCAGCGGATGGACGAGGGCACCGACGAAATGAAGCGCGTTGCACGCCTCATCCAGGCCGGTGCCTATGCCTATCTCAACCGTCAGTTCACAACAATCGCGTGGCTTGTCGGCATCCTTTTCATAGCGCTTACGCTGAGTGGCTGGAGCGCTGGTTGGGATATAGGTCTGGGGCGAGGGCTGGCCTTCCTCGCCGGCGCCTTCGCGTCAGCCTTCACGGGCTGGATGGGCATGACCTTGGCTGTCCAGGGCAACGTCCGTTGTGCAAACGCCGCCCGCAGGAGCTTGCGTGACGCCCTCTTCGTGGCCTTCCGTTCCGGTGGTGTAGCTGGCATGTACACCGTCGGCATGGGGCTGCTGGGAGCCACAATCATCTTCATGATCTTCAAAGAGCGGGCCACCGAGGTGCTTCTAGGCTTCGGCTTCGGCGGCTGCTTGCTGGCCCTCTTCATGCGAGTGGGAGGTGGCATCTATACGAAAGCAGCCGATGTGGGCGCAGACCTGGTGGGTAAGGTCGAGGCCGGCATACCCGAGGACGATCCCCGCAACGCGGCGGTTATAGCCGACCAGGTCGGTGACAACGTTGGCGACTGCGCAGGGATGGCCGCAGACATCTTCGAGTCTTACGAGGTCACGCTGGTGGCCTCCATGATCCTAGCGTTGGCGCACGCCAGTGCGGGTGCAACTGTCGAAGGCATGGAGCTGGCTAAGAAATGGATCATATTCCCGCTCATCGTCCGAGGCATCGGTGTGCTTACTTCCATCCTCGGCATCATGAAGGTCTACGCCAAGAGCGACGACGAGCACCCCATGGCGGGCATCACCCGAGGCTTCATGTGGTCGTCTATTGCTTCCATTGTCCTATTCTTTTTCTTCGCCAAGTATTACGCCGAAGACACAAGGCTTTTCTGGGCAACGACCGGTGGCGTGATCCTTGCTGTTGCCATCTATAAGCTCACTGAGTACTACACCGGACACTCTTATCCGCCGGTCAAGGGCATCGCCCGTGCCACCCAGACAGGCCCTGCCACTACAATTATCGAGGGTCTGGCTGTAGGCTTTGAAGGCACGGTTTGGGCTCTTCTAGTGATCTGTGCCGCGATGTTCTTCTCGATGATTGTCTTCGGCGGCGAGGGCGAGTCGGCTGTCTCGATCCTCTATGGTGTTTCCCTCACGGGGCTGGGCATGTTGACCACCACCGGCGTCATGGTATCGATGGATACCTACGGGCCGGTTTCTGACAACGCCCAGGGCATTGCCGAGATGGCGGGTATCTCGGAGGAAGCCG
>JAKORR010000849.1 GCA_029777735.1 Armatimonadota bacterium
GCCGATGGCTAATGTCACCACATTCCCGTCCTGGTCGACCATCTCCAACTCGTGGCGGTAGGCGCCAGACAGGGCCTCGGTGTCCTCGGGCCGCAGAAGCACCTCGCAGGTGTTGGGGCCAGTGATGGTGATGCCGTTGCTTGTCGTCTTGACGACGCGCTTGCTCCCGGACCCCATCCCCCAGCGCAGGGTGACGCCCTGTAGGGTAGCATCCTCGCCTTCTAACGCCACGGTGAACACCAACTTATGAGTGTCTCCGCTGATCATCTTGAAGTCTTGTCCCGTCGCCGCCATCTGCACACCTCCCACGAGCCGGCTGATAAGATCTGCACGGCCTAGCAGCCAGGTCGTCAACGTCTGTATGCCAAGCAGTCGAGTGGTCAAATCCTGCCGGCCTAGCAGATGTGTCTCCCTAATAAGCGGCGGCAGAACCCTAAGCAGCCACTCGGTGAGGGCCTCAAAGTGAGCGGCGCCATATCGCAGCCGCTGGGCGATGGCCTCGAAGTCGGTCTCGGCCGCAAGTCCCAACGCGGCGCCTCTGGAGATCATGGCTTGCCCAAGCCAGGTAGTCGCAACCTCGGCATCAAACCTGCCGCCGCGCAGCCTGATTGGGTCGGCATATAGCTGACTCTCGGCAGTCAATAGCAAGGCGCCAAGCACCACATTGCCCGTGATAATCTCCCACTCTGTAAGCGCCTGCCAGTCGATGCCGCCGAAAGCGATCTTGGAGGCCGCTAGGTCCAGGGCCGTGGCGCTTTCACCGTGCCACCGGCCGCCTCTGATGCGCCCGCCTGCGGCTGATATGCTAGTCTGCGCCGGCAGAGTAAGACGCCCTCTTGCCACCTTGGATGCCTCGGCAGCCATCGCGCTGGTTGCAAACAACTTGAGGACGCCCTTAACGACATCCTCCAACTCTATCCAAAAGTCACTTTCGGCGGCAAAAGTAGCAGCGGAAGCTCGACGCCTAGTCGCCACAGCCTGGTAGTCGGTACTAGCCGCAGCGATCCAGCTCGACGCACGACTCCGCAGACCCACAGCCGTCAGCATCGACATTGCCTCGCTGTAGCTGGCGCTCTGTCGCGTCCGGCTGGGCTTGGCCTCCATGGTCGTCGCCGCCGTAAGCGCCTGGCCGCCGCCTCTCCGCCGTATAGCCTGGGCCTGCCACCCACTCAAAGCCACCAGCACAGCCTCGCCATATATCGGAGGCTTGACCGAACCAGCGGCCGTCATATTGAAGAGCGCAGCGCCAATCCACTCGGCTGTCCGTATACGCCCAGCGTCTAGATCAAAGCCCGCAACTGCCGCGGCATGCGCACTGCCTTGCCGCTCGCGAGGAGCCTGCGCCCCGAAGGCCGTGGTCGCGGAAATCGCCTGGGCGCCAGTCCTTTGCCGGCTCCCAGCGATTTGGAGCGCACTGTCCGCCGAGAGAGTCGCTTCGCCGTAGTGGGTCTCCCCGGTGTCGGCGAGTTCATAGGTCAAATAAATAGACCAATCATAAGAATAGCTATTAAAACTAACACTACTAGGCCAATTATCTATACTTGGACCTCTATCACTCCTTATTCCAGACCCTAGATCGTAATAAACGGTAACAGGATTACTTGCAGCGCAAATAACTACTAGGTTGTAAACATTGCCAGGCGTTACTTGTGCTGGTGTTTCAGGCTCTACCGTTACCCAATCAACCCCATATGATTGCGTTATAACTGGGCCACGTGTTAAATAATTGTTCCCTTCATAAACGCCTACACGAATTGA
>JAKORR010000008.1 GCA_029777735.1 Armatimonadota bacterium
GAGCAACCATTCCGCGCTGCAGGTCGTACTTGATCTGGGTCAGCTTCTCATTCACCTCGCGCTTTGTGGTGCCCTGGACCTGCCGCCGTTTTCCGTTTCCGAGGGAGACCGCGCCCCTCCATATGTCGCGCTTCTCGTCATACCAGATGGATCCCTCCCCCTGGCCTCGCGCCTTTCGTTTTGCCACCAAACCTCCTTCCAGAGTGCTAAGGGGCATGGCGACTGCCGCCATGCCCCTTGGCTCTCACACACCCTATCTGCTTACGCACTATCCTCTGACGCGTCTCACGTGTAGTGCCGGTCCACGCTGGTGCACTTCCGGTGGTCGTGGGCGGAGTCAGCCCCCCGCCGGTGCTGCTGCCACCAGTCAAGTACCTCGCGGCGGTCGAAGCGAACGCTGCCGCCGTGTCGGAAGTGGGGGATCTCCCCCCGCTGCGCCAGGAGGTAGACCTTGCTCCTGCTCAAGCCGGTGAGCCTCGCCGCGTCTTGTGCTCTGATTGGGACTTCCTCGGATACCAATGCTGGACAAACCCTTTCCTACGGACGTGGATTGCGCCTCCCCCACTGTGGCGGCGCTGTATCACGTTAGACCGTGACGACGCCGAGTTTGTTGGCACTCAATAGTTTGCTATTTGTCGGCCTTGATGCCACAGCGCCATCCGCCATACGTGGCGTCGGGTTGGGTGTCTTGGCACAGGTCGGCGAAGTCTACTGCTCCCTTCAGGGGTACTGGCGTCTGACGAGAGGGATGGGCTGGCTGCGCGGCGAAAGCACCAACCGCGTCTCGGCTGGTCGCACGCGCAGATCGACTGGCCCGTCGAGTCATGGCCCCAGATTGGGCCAGTTCCGCCCGACGAAGCTGTGATGTTCCCTCGGCGATCACGGGCGCAGGCGGAAGGGATGGCGGTAGCAGCACCTGCGGAGCCGCGCATTGGTGCCGCTGGACATGGCATCCTTCGAGGAGGAGCGAGTGCCCAACTATTGGCTGACGACGCACTGGCCCCCGTGCGTGGACGAGCCGCTCAAGATCGAGGGTGTGTTCCTGAAGGAGCAGTTCCTCGCCAAGGGCGCGAGGATGCGTGTTGGCGATCTGGTGATCATCCACCAGAACCTGAGCGGCGATCCCGAGGAGCGTGACGACAAGAAGGTCTACAGGGCGCGTGGAAGAGATGGCATCATCGGCATCGTAGAGGTCATCGAGGTGCTCGACCGCGACCCTCACCCGAACCGGGAGAGCTACGGGAAGAACAAGAGCGCCGTATGGCACCGGCGTGCCCACACAAAGGCGATCAACACTTCGGGTTTTGTCCCCAGGCTGCAAGCCAACGAACTGCTCGGCTACGAACCGGGTAACAGGATGCGCTTTGCCGGTGGATTGGTGGATGTGGAGCGACCTCGGTTCGAGGCGGTCGTGGCGGCGTTCGCAGGGAGTACGCTGGACATCCGCCCGCCGCAGACCAGGAAGACGACACGGGTGACTGATCATCCCTGGGGCGGCGGCGGTGAAGGACCAGAGCACGAGGCGCTCAAGAAGGCGGTCTGCGCACGCCCTGCGTCACTCCTGGGGGAAGCGGGCCTGAAGAGCATCGATCTGGAGTACAGCTTCCCCACTGGCGACACGGCTGATGTGATCCTTCGCGACAGGTTCGCCCGCTACGTTGCCGTCGAAGTCGAGGTGGACGTTCGCCCCGGTGACCTCTGCGGGCTGCTCCAGGCGGTGAAGTACAGGCACATGTACGCGGTCATGTGTAAGCGCCCCCCCGAGGAGATCCGTGCCTTCCTGGTGGCGCACACCATCGCGAAGGACATCAAGGAACTCTGCGCGGAGTATGGAGTCGAGGTATTCGAGGTGCCGTGGCAGTAGCCCTCGGGACCGAGCCGCGCGAAGGGTGCTCCTGGCGATTCGAGGGGCAACGCCCATCACCTGTGGGGGTGCTGGATCCCATGCCGCTTTCGGTGCCCCTGCGGGTACTCCAGATTGCCGAAGGGGAACGGGTGGTCGGGATCGGCCAGCGATAGCCGTGCGACCGGCGAGACTCCTGCGACGAACTCGCCGAGAAGGACGTTCTCATCGTGCTCGCGTCGCTCGGAAGCTGCCCAGAACACCCAAAGCGCGGGCAGGTTATCCAGCACCTTGAGCCAGCAGCCACCAGCGTGCGGGCGAGGCTTGCCCAGGGGTGTCCGGTAATAGTCGTGGATCCTCTGGCGCAACGATGCACCTGCCTTGCCGATGTAGAGCACCACCTCGTCAGGGAGCCAGAATCGGGAGAGGCGCTCACCAAGCACCTCGGCAGTCGGCCTCTCGCCTTCTAGCGACAGGCTGCCGGCGCACGCCAGCCATGAATCCACAGCGGCCATGTCAATCGGCGCTACGGGCATGGACGCACCCGCAAGGCGATCCGGGTCTGCGGTCAGCGACACCA
>JAKORR010000850.1 GCA_029777735.1 Armatimonadota bacterium
CGCGGATACGTGATGCGTCGGTTGAACTGGGCGAAAGGCTACTGGGAGCCGCCGCACGCAAGGCAGCGGAGCATGCCAGGCGGCTACTAGTGCGTTCTCTTGGCGGCAAGCAAAGAGGGCAGAAGAGCTAAGGCCCGGTCGCAAGCTAATGCCCCAGGCCTATGGGCAGCACACGTTTGGACAGGGTGGCGGTCACGCAACGAACACTCCGCGGGGATCACTACACAAAGGCAGGATGACAGGGTATGTGGACAGCCGAACAACTGCTAGATGAAGCCGTTGGGGGGCGCGTTGGAGAGCGGTTTCAGGGCCTGGACGAGATTGAGGATCTCAGTCGCGAGGAGCTGATGGCGAGCGCAAGGCAGGTGCTGGCGCGCCCCCAGGCCTCGGAGTTCCTGCCCGGCGCCCGTCCTCTGAGCCGGCGGCTGCTAGCAGCCCAGTGGACGCTGCTGTTGGAGAGCCTGGCGCTGCCGGAGGCGCCAACGGTATTGGAGCTGTGCGCCGGGGGAAGCGACCCTGTGCTCGTGGCGCTTGATGTCCTCTATGGTGCTCAGGCCACCTACGTCACCATCAACCTAAACAGGAAGCTGGCCGATGAACTCATGCAGCGCGCCTCGAACCTGGACCTCTGCGTGCGACTAATTGAGGACGACGCACAGAACTTGGCGCGACACTTTCCCGAGGCCAGTGTCGATTGCGTATGCTTCCACCACGCCGTCAACGATATCCTGGAGACGGCCGTGGCGGACGCTCACGGGCTGGACACGCGCGACATTGACTGGTGGGCTACAGAACGCCAGATGATTGAGTGGCTAGACGAGCAGTACCGCGAGGACGGCTTGGCCTCGGTGGGGCTGCCAGAGCTGCGCAGGATCATGGATGCGGCAGCGCGAGCGGTGAAGCCGAGTGGGCCTCTGTGCTTCGACCACTGGACCTGGGAGTATCATCTGAGTCTGGACTGGTTCCCCGGGGACCTGTTCAACAACATAATGAACGTTGCCCGGGAGGCAGCGCGGGGGCTGACCACACCTCTGGAGGAAATTACGCCGGAAGGACTGGACCGACGGTGGTGGATGGTCCTGCGCCGTCGATAGCGCGGGGGCGAAGGAGTCGGAGGCTGGGCCGTTGAACAGACAGCAGAGGTAATCACGAGCTGTTATCCTCCTCCGGATCTCAGAAGCAAGAGGCAAGAAGCCAATGGACGCACTGGCAAACCTGAACCTCGCGACGAACTTCAGGACGATCGATTGGGCGATAGTGGTGACGTTTCTGAGCGCATCGACGGTGCTGGGCATGTGGGCGATGAGATACATTCGCGACATGGAGGACTACGTGGTCGCGGGGCGGTCGGTGCGGACGTACCTTGGTACGGCGTCGTTGATCGCGACCGAGTTGGGGCTAGTGACGGTCATGTACTCGGCCCAAATGGGCTTTTCAAGCGCCTTCGCAGCCTTCAGCGTGGCGGTTCTGGCGGCCGTGGCTGGGTTGCTGGTGGGGCTGACGGGCTTCATCGTGGTGCCGCTTCGCCGCATGAGCGTGATGACGATTCCGGAGTTTTACGAGCGCAGGTACAGCCGGGGTGTTCGGGTGATGGGCGGGTTGATCCTGGCAGTCTCCGGAATCCTCAACATGGGCATGTTCCTGAAGGCCGACTCAATGTTTATCACCAGCGTCATGGGAATGAACTCCGACTTCCAGCTCAAGGTCGCGATGACGATCGTGCTGTGCTTGGTGCTTATGTACACGACAGTGGGGGGCATGATCTCGGTAGTCTTTACCGACTACCTGCAGTTTGTGGTAATGTCGCTGGGGCTCGTAGTGACGTCCATCCTACTGATGATCCATTTCGGCTGGAGCAACATCGTCGACACGGTGGGCCAGATCAAGGGTGAGGCGGGCTTCAACCCCCTCATGGCGGATAGCGGGATCGGCCCGTCCTATTTGGTGTGGATGTTCTTCCTGGGACTCATCAGCGCCTGCGTGTGGCAGACCTCGGTGATGAGGGCGACGTCGGCCGAGAGCGAAGCCGTGGTCAGGCGGACGTACTCTTGGGGCTCGGTCGGCTTCCTTATCAGATTTCTCATCCCATACTTCTGGGGCGTGTGCGCGCTGGTCTTTGTCTGGCAGCACCCACAACTCAAGGGCATCTTCCTACCCGCCAATGTAAAGGTGGATTCAAGCCTGCAGTTGCGGGCAATGCCCATAGCCCTGAGCAGTCTGATGCCGGCTGGTTTCATCGGGCTGCTGACGGCAGGGATGCTGGCAGCTGCTATGTCCACCTACAACACCTACTTACACACTTGGAGCGCGGTTCTCACTCAGGACTTCGTAGCGCCGTTGACGGGCAACCGGATGAGCTCCAGAACACGCATATTGGTCGCACGGATTATCATGTGCCTGATCGCCTTCTTCCTGTTGGTTTGGGGCTTGTGGTACCCGCTAGGCGAGCGGCTGTGGGACTACATGGCGATCACTGGGGCGATTTACTTCACGGGAGCCTTCGCAACGCTGACCGGCGGCATCTACTGGAAGGGGGCAAGCCGGGCGGGTGCATACGGGGCCTTTCTGTGCGGCTTCATGATGGTGGTGGGGCTCAAGCCGGTGCAGGACCTTCTCGGGGTCAACTGGCGTGGCGAGTATGTGGGGCTTACCGTTACCATCGGGGCCTGTGTCGCACTCGTGGCACTATCGCTGTTGTTCCCTGAGCGGAAAAAGGAGGTCTAGCCCATGCAAGACTTCTGGATACAGCTCTGGTCGCTGGTGTGGTTCGGTGGGCTAGCGATCTTCTCAGTACTTGCTGTCCTAGTCACGGTCTTCGGCGGGGCGGACCTCATCGCCCTGCTTGCTTCGCTTCGCAGGCGGCATTTCGAGCGGCAGGCGGCAGACACGGCTCCGTCGCAGGAGCCTCCTGGCCAGCCGTGAAACCGCCAGACAGCCCCGTAGGCCGAGAGGGATCAAGCCTGGGAGCCGTCTCTCACTTTTCCCTGACGAAGAACATGCGGTCTACGTAGACCGCGTCTACGGCGTCAGGGTTGTTCATCGGCGCCACCCACAGGTACATGCCGGCCTTCAGATCGTGGACGCCCAGGTCGTAGGTATGGTATTCCTCGTCACTGGCTCTTTCGAGTGTTTCAGTGATGTGCGCCAAGCCCTGTCGGCTCGCAGTATCGTACAGGCCCATCTGGAAGGCGTTGCCAGCCACCTGTTTGGCGTCGCAGCGGGCAACAATGTAGCAGCGCCAACGGCCCAAGTTGCCCCAATCGGCGGCGATGGGGTACTGCACAGCCCACTGCGTGTGCGTGGCAGGCATGCGTGCAGCCCGGCCGTTGGAGGCCTTGGCGTCGTCCTCAAGCGTCACCCAAGTGCCCAGGTTGTGGAGCATGAACTCGCTCTCCTGGATGTCGATCCAGTCGTCTGGCGATAGACCCTGGACGATGTCGGGGGCCTTGCCAGCGGCGCCCGGCGGCTGACTCTGGGCCCTCAGAGCGGGCACCAGGTTCTCGAAGGGACGCCCCTCGGCGTACTGGCCGACATTGAAGCGCTGGGCGGTTGCGATGAAGTCCTCGCAGAGGGCGACCGGATCGGCCGGTCCGAGAAGGGTCCTCCCGGTCATCTTGGCGAGCTGGCGAAGCGCTCGCTGCCTTTGCAGCCACGCATGATCCAGCGGCAGCCGTGCCCGTCGCACGCGATCGCTGAGCACTGAGTTGCCCTGGACGGCCTTCTCGGCCTGGGCGAACAGCTCCCAAGCACGGTTGAGATCGTCCAGGCCCAGCCAGGCGGACGTATCAGCCATATAGCAGCTCACATAGGCGCCGGAGCGCTCGGCAGCGTCGTGGATCAGGTCGATGTAACCGCTCAGCGCCTCGGCAGCCGCTCCATAATACCCGCGCAGAAACTCGGCCACCAGGGCCTTTTCATCCCGCGAGGGATCCCACATCAGGTGCGCCAACAACCACGCTCGAAGCTCGACGAAATCGCCACAGGAGCTGCCAGCATCGCCTTGCTCGAACAGCCCAATGGCCTTGTTCGCCACGAAGTAGCGGACGTTGGGCGCCAGCGACCGGAGGTTCGGGTGCGGCAGGATGTAGTTGGCGAAGTTGGTCACGTAGTCCCAGATATAAAGCTGTGGCGAGATGGCGCTCCAGCCCTCCATATCGCGGCGGTATGGCTCGTTGTGTGGGTCGGTCTCGAGTGGCTGGGCGAAGCAGCACTCGATGGAGCACAGGCGCACCACGACGTTCTTCCTGGGCCGCGCCAGAGCTGGCGGTTTGCGCGTGTAGCTGTAGGCGAGGGTCTCGATGAGAAAGTCCGGGTACTCTTTTTCGATTTCGGCCGCGACAGCATTGACGAACCTGATGATGGGACCGGACTCGGAGCCTTCCTCCTCGACAACCTTGCGGCAGTTGGCGCACTGACACGCCCCATGCCAGTCGTTCTGAGAGATGGAGATCATGCCGGCATCGGGATCCTTGCGGATCCACTCGAGGGCGACGCGCACCAGCTCCGCGCGCATTTCGTCGTTGGTCAGGCAGAGTTGACTGCGCTCAGCTACCCGCTTGCCGTTGATCTCGCTGTACCACTCGGGATGATTGTCAAAGTACTTCTCAGGCGGTAGCAGTTGGTTGAAGGTGTGACACCAACCCAACAGCGTATAGTGACCGCCATATTCGGGCGGGATGCGTTCGAAGTGACCGTTGCACTTGAGCCGCGTTGCGAAGACGCCGTTGAAGGCATCGCGGTAGAAGGCTTCGCGGTAGATGAGTTGAGGCACGTAAACCATGTTGATTTCGCCGATCTCGAGAGTAGGTTTGTTGGGCATGAAGCTCTCGGTGGAAGTCCACCAGCGACAGCCAACGGTGTCCTCAAGGAAGGTGTAGACGGCATAAAGCGTGCCGCGCGGACGTCCGCCCGCCAGGTAAAGACGGTTGCCGGCGGTCTTGATGACGATACCATCGTGCTTGAGCGACGCCAGGTCCACGTCTGGAAAGGCGGCGCGGAAGTGCGGGGTGGGCCCCACGACGATCTGTGCGGCGTCTTCAGGCACGGCAGTCTCGTCGCGGATCTCAAAGGTGGCGCCGGTGACCTGGTCCAGGTGAGCCTTAAGCTCCTGGGCTGCTGTCACTTCGGGCGGCTCGGCGTCCGTGGCGATGGTTATTACGCAGTCAGCCTTGCCGTCCGTCGCCAGTGTAAGGGCCATGGCAGTCCCACCCTCCAGAAGCAGCGTTATGGTAAGGATCAAGCCTGTCGAGATCTGCACTGCCATCACCTATCCTATTCCTATGTCGAGCTTCCAGGTGTCCCAGCCACTCCTTGGTGGCACCACAGGGGGGACTGGTCTGCTACTCGGCCACGCCGAGCGGCGCCAGCAGCGTCACGGCCTTTGTGCGACCGGCCTGCTCGACGCGCACCGTCACGGGTTCCCCTGCCCTGGGCCTGATTTGCCGCACAGCGGCAGTTCCCTCCAAGGCCTTCCCATTGACAGAAACTGCAGCCTTGCCGGAAGCCACCAGGACAAGGGGGCCCTTGCCGTCCCGTGCCACGCCAACCGCTGCCCCTGGATTAGCCCGCAGGAACTCGATGCGCTCACAGGCCTCGCGTCGCGCGGCGTCGGCGGCCAGGGGATCGCGCGATACCTCAGCCACGTTCAGGGCTACACGAGCCGCCAGCTCTCTCGCCTGGGCCTCGCCCGACAGCCGGTCGTCGCTCACGCCGAGGGCCCTCAGGACACGGTCCTGCTCATGGGCCAGGACGGTGAGGATGTCGTAATCCTCGACGCCCTCGCGGTACATCTCCCAGCGAAGGGAGTCGATGGGCGCGCCGGTGCGGTCCGGGGTCGGATACAGGAAGAAACCACCACCGTTCTGGGGGGCATACTGATTGGGCACGGTCCAGGGGTCACTCTTCCACTGGCTGACGGCCCACCACTCGACGCCTGTGATACCGTAGCGCTTGAGGCGCCAGAGAAAGTGGCGCAGCAACAAGGAGGAATCGGCCACATCCAGGCTGTAGAGCCCGTTCTCGTAGGCCCACAGCTCGCCGCCACGGGCCCGAACCTTCGCGGCGGCCTGGTCCGAGTAGGTCGAGGGCCAGGGCAGACACCAGATGTCCACGAGGTCCAACATGTCGTCTATTACGCCAGTAGTGAGGTAGATGCGGGCGTCGGGCACAGCCTGCCGGACAAGACGGGCGAGATGCTTGCATTGAGCAACCATCTCGTCGTGGGGCTCGTCCCAGATCTGCCAGAGGGCATACTGCAACACGCCCTCAGCCCGGAGCGCGTCGCCGACTTGCCTGCAATAGTGGGAGAAGGCCTGGTCGAAATCGGGGCTGAAGATATCGAAGCCCATCCACTTCTTGTCCTTGGCGTACAGGCCACTGGCGTCACCTAGGAACACGCTGGGCACGTTGAAGACCTGAAAGCCGTACTTGAACAGCCTGGCCTCGAGGGCGTCGCGCAGTTTGGAGACATCGACGACCAAGGCGCCGTCCTTGACCGACGCGGTGATGCCGCCAATGTAGGAACTCCCGGCGCAACGATGGTCCTTGAGGTCCTGGAGGAATAGGGACTCATAACCCGGGTGCGACTGCCAGATGCGGGCGATGGTCCGCAGCGTGGGACGCTCGGGCAGGTCAAAGCCGAAGACACGCACCCGCAGCGGCACGCGAGCAGTGAAACCAGGGGCAGTGAGAGTGAGGGCGCCGGAGTAGTCGCCCGCCGGGGTCCCGCGCGGCACGCGTAGGGTGACCCAAAGGGCCGTGGTCCGCCCGCCAGGGAGGGTCAACGAGGCGTCCGTCAGGAGCGGGTCGGGCGTGGGGCCGCGGATGCCTCTCGCGGAAGTCACGTTCTTTATGTCTACGAGGCCCACGAAGTTCGCCCGCAGGGCGGTCGCGGGCAGCCGGACCGGACCGGTCAGTTCACTGAAGGAGGCGGTCAAGTCCGGGAGGTCGGTCTCGGGGCGAAGGCAGATTTGCGTCACGTCGCACTCGTCACCGGCGGCGGACAAGGGCACGTCCGTTGACCGGCGCTCGGGCGGCATCTCGCCGGGGTAGACCTTGCGCAGCGGTCCCTCCCACCACAGTGCGACACCGGGTGCGGGGTCGGGCAGACGGGCACCCACACCAGGCACGACCCACTTCTCGGGGTCAATGGTCTCGATTCGCAAGTCGTCCACCAGCAGATCAGCGCCGGCGCCGTTGCACCACAGCGTCAGCAGCACGCCACCCCATTCGTCTTGCGCCACGAACTCAGCAGTGAACTCGCGCCACTCGCCCACGTAGAGGGCCACTGGTGGACGGATGAAACGCCAGCCCTTTTCCTGCCATGGCGTGAGTTGCTTGCCCTCACGGTCGGCCGAGGCGATGCGCAGCTCAATCATCTGAGGCGCCCGCAAGGCCTTCATCCACAACTTGACGGCAAAGGTACGGCAATCATCAGGCAGCGGAATCGCCTTGACGTTGCTCAGGCCCACGAGCACCTTTTCGCCTTCGGGCACGTTGGTGATGCAGACTGCCTGCTTGCCGCCATGGACGTCGTCGGTGGTGACAACGACCTGGCCGTGGGCAAAGGTGTCGGGTTTGTTGACCATCCAACCGGACAGGCCAGCCTCGAAGTCGCCATTGTCCACAGGAACGTCGGCTGCTAGGGCCAGGCTTGCGGCGGCCACGAGAACCGTGACTGCCAGGGCTTGGCTCGCGGCCGCGCGGCGGTACAGTCGTCTGGGAAGACTCTTGGTCACTGATTCTTCCTCCTGAAGCAGCAAAGGTCTTAGGCGAGACACGGGCCGCAGCCGGCGATCACCGCCCGTCGAGACGCGTAGCGCCTCTCGACTCTTGTGGCAGTCCGTGCTACTTCGACTCCGGACCGAGAAGGTGGTCTGGTTCTACTTCATACCGTCGCTCCAAGGCAGTCCGGCAAGCCGATCTGGAAGCTGGTCAGGCGTCCCAACTAGGTGCGGTCCCACCTGAAGCTGAGCGCGTAGGTATGCGGCAAGTTGTCTCCGTGCCCCAGCTACCTGCAGATTCTCAGTGCTGAACGACCGACGACGGCCCCCAATAGCTCAGTCTGCGCGCAGCACCCATCATATAGCGCCGGCGAACCACCAAAGTTCACTCTTCCACCAACAGTCTCAGTCTCCTTCAAAGAGCAACTGAGAGACGCCGCCAGTGACGAAGATAACGCGCCCATCCCGCAGGCTTAGAAACTCAACCTTATGATGGGCCACTTCGGGCTCAGAGCGCCACCCTTCTCGTCAGAGCGCATCTCCTGTATGACGCCCTACCTCTCAGCGGACGTATCCACCGCGATGTTTACCGCGTACTCGGACTCGGGCACAGCTGGAGCAGATAGGGCTACTTCTATCGTTCGCGGATAGCGGCCAGAGCGGCACCTTCCAGAACGCTATAGGCCTCAACTTGCTGGGCGGTTGGCTGGGCCAACCAGATTGACGGAGCATCGGGTGCAAAGGCCAGCCACACGCCCTCGAGTTGCGCGGAACCGAACTCCTTGCCGGGCTCGATGAAGGATCCCTCGCCTCACTCTTTCCAGGTCTCCATAAGGGAAAAGAGCAGGTCGGGCTGACCTGAGCCTGCCGTCACACAAGGTAAGTTTGAACAGCTCCGGTATGCTGCCGTGCCTCGCCCAGCGTGTGTTGCTGCCCCTAGCCGAGCGTGCGCGGCCAAAGGCGGAAGAGAAGCGCTAGGCATTTCCTAAAGAGCTCTGCCGGGTCTGTCCGCTGTACAGGCAATGCGTGACGGATAGGAGGCATCGGGGACGGTTCATCACCCTCCACTGCGAGGAAGAGCTGCTCCAGAAAGCGTGGGCTTTGGACGGACGGAGTACTTCCGCGAGCAGTTATCGCCAGCGGGTAGTGGTGGAGCATCGGATCGCGCGACTGGTGTAGTTAGGGATCCCACAGAGCCGGCACTTGGGCGAAGGCAAGACGCTGTTCCAGGTCCTGAGGGCCGCGACGGTGGTGAACCTGACGCTGAGAGCCGGGTACCTGGCCAAGGAACCGACGCTGAGAGCACACAGGGAGCTGGAGAAGGAGGGCCTCCGCCTTTTCCTGCCGATTCTGGCTGCTAAGTGGACTCTCGGGACCGTGGTGATGGCCTCCCTGCCCCCTCGAGCCAATCCCGGCCTCTCCGTCCCGCCAAACACACTACCTCCTGCCACCCTCAACCAACCCCTATCACCTCTCCCCCACGCCCCCTTCGGCCAGGTTTCTAGGTCAAATGGATGTCCGCTTGGGGGCTTCGGGCCTGTGTCGGGCTGATCAGCGGTGCAGCGCTGGACTCAGCCGAGAAAGTTTTTATCGAACATAGATTCTTTTAACCGGGAGCCTCCCGTTGACTGGGTTTTATACTCTACCTATAATTTGCACCGTTATGTCGTCGAGAACAGCCCTCTTCATCGGGGCCTTGGCTGTAGGAGAGCTGCTCGTCTGTGTTGGCACGCATGCAGCCGGGCCAAAGCCAGCGTGGGTGATTCCGAACACCGCGCTCGTCAGATCTGGCCCTGGCCAGAACTACGATCGCATAGCTTCCGTGCCCCGTGGCACGAAGATCTATGTACTCGCCTTCCGTGATAAATGGTGCCTTACGAAGCTGCCCTCCGGCACCAAGGGCTGGATTGCCGAATGGCTGTTGGAGTTCAGCGCCAGCAAGGGCCGCAAGTTGGTGGGTCAGGGTGGCACGTCCTCCTCGGCAAGTGCCTCTGCCAAGCCTGCGTGGGTCAAGGTTAGCGATGCCAATGTGCGCTCGGGACCAGGCCTCGACTACCAGCGCTATGGGGTCCTGGCCAAGGGCACCAAGGTCTATGTAGTTGCCAGCCACGGCGACTGGCGCAAGTGTCGCACGCCTGGGGGGTACGGGTGGCTCCGGCGTGATCTGTTGGAGTTCGATACCACCGCCGGCCGCAAACTGTCCTCATCAGCGTCGGGCGGCGGTGAAGGCGGCGTCGAAAGCGCCAAGGGCTTCATCCAGGGTGACCGTGTTCGCCTTCGCGACAAGCCCTCAACCTCGGGGCGCATCGTCGCCACGCTCGACCGGGGCCAGACAGTGTATGTGGTCGATCGCCAGGCGGGCTGGTACCGACTGCGCGTCCATGGCGGCCACGCCGGGTGGGTTCATCACGAGCTGGTAAAAATGGTGGGCGAAGCACGGCCCAGCAGCAGGAGGGTGGTTTCACTTCCCTCCAGGCCCGACTTTCCATCTGCAGTGGTTGAACCTAAGGCCCTCTGCAGTTTGTCTGACGGCCAACGCCTTGAGGTAGAGGCCTGGACGGCCGGTGAAGACATCTGTGTGCGCCGAGGTCCCTCTCTGGCCTCGGCGGTGAAGACCAAGCTCTCGAAGGGTGTCAAGGTAACCGTGACAGGTGTTGACGGCCACTGGGTCTATGCCCGCCTACCCGACGGAAGCTGGGGCTGGCTTGCCGGCTGGCTGCTCAACTACACAAACCCTCAGCAGTGTCAGATGACGGACAATGGAGGCCAAACCTATCCGGTGCGCGTGGGTTGGGTGGCCAGGACCGAGGTCAATGTGCGCAGCGGCCCAGGCCTGGACCACAAGGAGCTCACCAACGTCGCCCTCGGTACCAAGTTCATTGTGCTAAAGCGCTCGGGACAGTGGTACCATGTGGCTTTTGGTAATGGCGCCGTCGGCTGGATCGCAAGCTGGCTCGTGGATACCCGCGAGCAGCGGCTTGCGCGCCAGGAACGTCTTGCCATGATCGCCTCAGGCCAGGTGACCGAACGCTCCTCCTGTGAGGACCGTGATCTGGTGGCAGAGACATCGGACATGGGTAGCAAGATTGTGACTTTGGCTAGAAGGTATTTGGGCTATCCCTACGTGAGAGGCGGTGAATCGCCCTCGGGCTTCGACTGCTCAGGCTTTGTCAAGTACGTCATGAAGCAGTTTGGTATCAACGTCTCACACGATTCACGCCTTCTCTTCCGCCAAGGCTCGCCGGTGGCTCGCCAGTCGCTTCAGCCTGGCGACGTGGTTTTCTTCCGAAACACCTATCGACGCGGTATCAGCCATGTGGGCATCTACATTGGAGAGAACCAGTTTGTTCACGCATCGACTCACCGCACGGGCGTGCGCCTCTCTAGTTTGGGCAAGCAGTACTACGTTGAGCGCTATGCCGGAGCGCGACGCATGCACTAAGAGGCGGTCTCGGCCGTGGCTCTTGTGCTGAAGATCCTCGGCCACATGCTGTTCCTTGCGTGCCAACCCACCGGCGTACTGCTGTCGGCGCTGCTCATGCCCGGCAGTATTCTTATCCTCTTCAGCGCCGTAGTCTTCTCGGCCTCGACGGGCTGGCAGCGCCCCAGCATTGTGGTCCTCGTGATTCTCGCCGTCCTAGCAATCTTGGCCGAGTTTCTGGACAACGTGATGGCCCTGCTCGGTGTCAAGCGGTATGGAGGAACAACACACACAAGCCTTGGAGCTGGCCTCGGGGCCATCGGTGGTGCTTTCCTGGCCAGCGTGGTGTTCTCGCCATTGGTAGTCCTCCTTGGTGGACCCGTGGGCTGGATCATGGCCGTCGTCTTTGTTCCTCTGCTGGGGGCCTTCGCCGGGGGATTTGGTGTGGCCTACCTACTAGAGCTGCGCCGTGGGGCTGACACTGAAGACGCGCGCAGGGCGGGCTATGGAGCCATTCTGGGCCGCGTACTCGGCGCCGTCAGCAAAGTCACAATCACCGCAGCCATGTCCATCACCACGGTCGTGGCAGCCTTCTGGCCCGCTCATTGAGGCCTTTGTAACTCGCCTCGGAGGCTCATCTGAAGCCCTCTCCCCTGGGCTTCTCATCCTCTGCCTTCGCTTGCTGCTCCTGCGGAAGGCTTGGGCCCGCCCCCAGAACGTTGACAGGGCCGTGGCCCCTGCCCAGCGGGAGCCCGTGGCGTATAGCCTCAGTCACGAAGTGCTTAGCACTGTGCACGGCTGGCGGTACTGGCACCCCATGGGCCAGGTAGGCCGTGATCGCGGCCGAAAAGACACACCCCGTACCGTGGGTATTGCGCGATGGCAGGCGTGGCCCTTCTATCAGTTCGACACAATCTCCGTCGGCCAACCACAGCACATCCACAGGAGCGTCAGCACGGTGGCCACCTTTGACAACCACCGCCTGACAGCCCAGTTGCCCCAGATCCCGCGCTGCGTCAACCATCTCGTCCTCTGTCTTGATGCTACGCCCCAGCAGACGCTCGGCTTCGGGCAGATTGGGCGTTGCCACCGTCGCCAAGGGTAGTAGGTGCTCCACAAGGGCAGCCACAGCAGCGTCTTGTAGCAACACATCCCCGCTCTTGGCCACCATAACCGGGTCTACAACCAGCGGTGCCACGGACAGGGCCTCTATTGCCTCGGCTACAGCCTCTACTAATTCCGGGGCGCCGAGCATGCCGGTTTTGGCCGCCTGGCACCCGATATCGGTGACTACGTCCTCCATCTGGGAAACAACCAGGTCCGGCGGCAGGATGAGGGCACGGCTGACGCATACGGTGTTCTGACTCGTCACTGCGGTGATTGCAGACATCCCGTAGCAGCCCAGGACCGTAAAGGTCTTGAGGTCGGCCTGTATCCCGGCGCCTCCTCCCGAGTCGGATCCGGCGACAGTGAGTGCTACAGGAGGCAAGTTCCTGGGTCTCATGGGCTTTCACCCGCTGTTGTACTGGGATCGTGCGCCGTAGGCCGAGAGTGGTCGGCCTACTGTTCTACTCGGTTCTCCGGCGCTGTCCGGCACGTGAGCCACCGCCATTATGGCACGCGCCTAGCCTTCTTCCCAGCCGCCTAGAGCCTGATACAGGCCGCGCCGGGTCTGATACTTACCTCTTTTGCCTCCGGGACAGCATTGGTATAATCAAGTCAAATCCCATGCCTAGACTGCTTGTCTTCCTTATTGTGTGTGCCCTGTCCTTCGGCTTCCTCGCATCTGCAGATGAGCGAGCCGAGAAGCCCACCAGTGAGCAGCGCGTCCCCGTAACTATTGACATATCGGCCCAGGAAGTGTACTGGTCGCGCGAGCAGGGCAAAGCCTACGCGCGCGGCGCCGTCGAGGTAAAGGTACAGCGCCGAGATGCCCCTGAGCAGTGGTTTATGATGCGGGCAGATGAAGTGGTTTCGGACTTGCAGCGCGGCATCGTCCACGCCGAACGCGGCGTGCGCCTAGAGACGGCACAGGCAGTCCTGTCCGGCCGTAGCGCTCATGTAGATACCTCCAGTGAAGACTTCTGGCTGCGCGGTGCCACGGCTGTTGCAGACATTCCTTCGGAGAGCCACTCGCAGCTCCACGCCTACTTCACAGGCCAAGAGATCAGCCACAAGGCTGACGTCATCTACGTCATCCGCGGTAAGATCACCACTTGCGACCGGGAGCACCCCCACTGGTCCATCGAAGCCCGCGAGATCACTCTCAACACACGCACAGGCAGAGTGAGGTTGCGCGGTGGTAGAGCCCGGGTCTACGGACTGTCTGTGCCGCTGTCCGGCCACTTCACGGTGGACATAGGAGGCAAGGAGAAGTCACAGCGACTCCTGTCGAGCATCGGCTACAACAGCCACGATGGCCTTTATTCGCCTGGCTCCATCACCTTCACTGGACCCGAGCGGAGCACACAGCTCAGCACGGCCTTCAGAATCAGTGCACGGCGCGGGGTGGTGGGCACTTTGCAGGCCGACCATGACAGCCCGAGACGCGAATGGTACGCCCTGTATGAACGCAAGGGCGACCATTACTACAACATCACGGAGTACCTGGAGTTGGACAGGGCACCAGAACTGGGTTTGGTACAGCACCTCATTCCCGTCGGCAGTGAGCGGAGCGATACCGAACTTTTCGACCTGACCCTGTCGGCGGGGTACTTCCGAGAGCGGCCCTGGGGACATACGCCAGTGTCGGTGGCCAAGCTGCACCTGGGGCTTGACCGCGAGCACCACAAAGACCAGCGTGAGAAGCTAATCGGACGATGGCACGGCTGGAACGCGCGGTGGGAGAAGTACGACACCGGCCAGGACTTCTACGCCTTGCAAGCCTTTGCC
>JAKORR010000851.1 GCA_029777735.1 Armatimonadota bacterium
AGGTGGCCAGCGGATGGGAGAAGCAGCACTCGATGCTGCACAGCCGCACCACCACGTTCGGGCGCGGCCGCATTGCCTTCGGCGGCTTGCGCGAGTACTGGTAGGCCAAGGTGTCGATGATGTTGTTCGGGAACTCCTCCCGCACCTGGTCCGCCACGTAGTTCACCAGCTCGAGGATCGGCCCTATCTGGCTCCCCTCCCGCTCCGCCACCTTGGTGCACTCCTCGCACTGACAGAAGTTGTGCCAGTCGTTCTGGGACACGGAGAAAACCTTGGCCTCGGGGTGCTCTCGCATGAGGCGCAGCACTTCCTCCGCCACCAGCCGCTGCACCTCGGGATTGGTGCAACAAAGCTGCGTGTGCTCCCTCACCCGCTTGCCGTTGATCTCCGAAAAGTACTCGGGATGCTCGCCAAAGTACTTCTCGGGAGGCAGTAGGTAGTTGAAGGTGTGCACAAAGCCCTGGTAGGTGATCTTGCCGCCCCGGTTCTCGTCTAACTGGCCGTGGCTCGAGTTCATCCTGTTCCGCGCGCACCAGTCCCCATCGAAAGCATCCTTGTAGAAGGGCTCGCGGTATTCCAGCACTGGCACCTGCCTCTCCTCAAGGTCCCTGACCACGATACGCTCACGCTGCGGGATTACTGAACAGTCCGTGGCGAACCAGCGACACCCCAGATGCTCCTCCAGCAGCGTGTAGACGCCATACAGCGTCCCCCGCAGCCGCCCGCCCGCGATGATCAGGTGCGGCGGCACCGTGCGAATCGTGAACCCCTCCTCCCCCAGCCCAGCAAAGTCGATCTTGACCCCCAGCTGTCGCAAGTGGGCGTTGTCGCCAAGGATAATCTCCTGCGCCCTCATGGGGCCCCTGTCGTCCACGATGGGGAGGCGGGCCTTGGACATCTCCTCCAGAAACTTCTGTAGCTCCGTCGCCGCGTGCTTCTCCGACGGCGAGGCCTCCTCCCCAACCACGATCACGTAGTCGGTGTGCCCCTCCTCCGCGATAACTAATTCCTGAGCCATACCGCCCGACAGCAAGGCTCCGGCAAAGAAGACGCACAGCACTACTCTCACCTCCTAAGTCTCTCGGGAACGCTTGGCGCTCCAAGACTGCATGCAGCCCCTTCCCCCACGGCACTGGCACTCCTGCACACCTGGGCCCCAGAGTCCCCCAGGGCAAAGATCCTGCGAAGAGTCCCCTACTTTCCCCCATCGCCGCACAGTGGCCCTAGCGCCGGGCGAAGAGAGTGCTCGGAGATGTCGTCGCAGCAGGGAAGAAGGGAAGGGCGCACTTGGGCTAGCCCCGGCTCCTTGGGCTAGGCCCCTGACGTAATCGGCCTCGCCCAGTCGCGCGCTGGTTTGGCCACTTCCTTGAGCCTAGGCCACTGGCCCTGGTGGCTGAGTCAAGAAGTGGTGCCCAGTTCGTATACGAAATATGCCCACTTGACTCTTGGAGGGGGAATCGTCACCCAATCGGTGTTTACATATTTGTTACACCACACTTATTGACAAGAACGGTTGAATGAAATACGATGAGCAAGACGAGGAGCGACGGATGGAGGGTTCCCCCTTGTTTTCTATACCCGTCAGCGTAAGAGTGTTATGGCTTGCCTAGTGCTGTGTGGGTGGAGGGGAGCGTAGTCCGATCAGAGTTTGCTCAGCTCGTCAAGAGGAGTACCACCGCGAGGGTTTCTCGGAAGGGTGCCTTGTGGTGGCTGCGGTAGCGGAGACGGTTAAAGGAGGACTTTATGCCTTCCGACCGCTCCGGAAGTCACCTGCCGTCCCTGTACGGCAAAGAGAGGGATATGGATGACGAAGAGGTTTCTGACGATTCTGGCAGTTGCTGGTCTGCTGGGCCTGTTCGCCAGCGCCGCGATGGCCGCGACG
>JAKORR010000082.1 GCA_029777735.1 Armatimonadota bacterium
GCAGCCGTCGCCCTCAGACTCGACGTCCCCGTCCTCCACCGAGACCGCGACTTCGAGGCCCTGGCCCGTCACACCGGGCTACGCACCGTCTCACTGATCTGAGCCCAGGATCAGTCGATATACCCTCGGTCCCGACGTCCAGACCAAGGATCTCCTTAGGGGAAACGTCACGCCAGCCACGAATGCCGCTACCCCGGGCCATCCCTTTATCGCCATAGACCTCATTGACACAACGACGTTCAGTCCGTCGAGACATGCACGATTAGTCGTGCTCGAACTTGACGCCGCCTAGCCAGGTGCCGAACTCGGGAACGAACACTTTGGTCACAAGTTGCCCTGTACTCGCCACATATGACGTCGTAGCCCAGCGCTAAGGTATCTCGAACACATTCAGAAGCCCCTCACCGTCATTCTCGGGCCATGTGTCGAGGAACCGCTTCGGATGGCGCACAGCAGAGTCAAAGACCTTACGTCCCAGCCCCATCAGAGCTACGGCCTGCAACTGCCTATCCTCGCCAACCTCATTCCCCTCCCCCGCAAAGTGCACAGCCTTCACCCACCGCTGCACCTCACGAACCCCTGCCGCCTGAAGTGACATCAACTCGCCCTGCTCAAGGCCCAACCATCGCTTGGCGAGCGCGTCGCCACCTTCCGCGAAGAAATAGCCGATCTCGATCCACAACCGGTCCCGGGAGGCAGGACGCACGCCTTCAGGCAGAAGCACGTAGGCCATCGGAGGCGGAGCGGGCTTTCCCCCCGAAGCTTCGAGGGCGGCTTCGTCCGTAGTCCGCGGAATAGTGGCTCTTCACAGAAGGCAGTGGAGCCAAGGGCGGCATCTGAGCGACCCGGCTCGGTGGCGCTCCGGAGGGTCGGGCTGGTAGTGGGGGCCCTCGGGTTGGCAGGATGAAGGTGTCTAAGCCACATCTGAAAACCCAAGGGCCCTTGTGCGAAACGCTACCCCACCCTGCCTCGATACGTTCTGCCGGCTGGACCGTCTCGGGCTGTCCGTGACCGCCCAGCGCGTCGAACCCGACCACACAGTGCTGCGCTGCCGCCCCACCACACC